>CANSWM010000001.1 GCA_947650745.1 uncultured Clostridium sp.
TACTTACTCTTATTCTTATTTCTTCTAAATTGTCTAGATTATACTTATAAATCAACTCAGAAATTTTGTTTGGAAAGAATTTTAAAAAATTTAGCATATGGTTTGTCCTCTTCTTTGGAAATATACAATTTTCTTGTATGTTATTAATAGTATATGATTATAAAAGTTTATTTAGAACAAAAAAAGATATTAAACGTTGAAGTCTAATATCTTTTATAATCAATTATTTATATTTTTTATTCATTCCAGTTATGAAATACTTCTGATACATCATCTAGTTCATCAAGACGTTCTAGTAATCTTTCCATTTTTTCGCAACCTTTTTCATCTAAGTCTACATATGTTGTAGGTACCATTTGTACACTTGCTTCTATAAATGTTAAGCCATTTTCTTGCAATTTTTCGCTAACTGTACCAAAATCGTCTGGAGATGTTGTTACTTCGTAATATTCTTCTTCTGCAGAGAAGTCTTCTGCTCCACAGTCTAATGTAAGAAGCATAAGTTCGTCTTCTGACAAATTTAAGTTTTCTTTTTCTATAATTATTACACCTTTTCTATTAAACATATATGAAACACATCCAGTTGTACCTAAGCTTCCACCTGCTTTATCAAATACATGTCTAACATCTGCTGCTGTTCTATTTCTATTGTCTGTTGTTGCATTTACTATTATTGCAACTCCATTTGGTCCATATCCTTCATATGTAATTTCTTCATAATTTTCATTGTTTCCTGCTCCTGATGCTCTTTTTATTGCACTATTTATTGTATCATTTGGCATGTTTGCAGCTTTACATTTTGCAATTACATCTTTTAGTTTTGAATTACCAGCAGGATCGGGTCCTCCTTGTTTTACTGCAATTAATAATTCTCTACCTAATTTAGTAAATACTTTTCCACGTGCTGCATCTGCTTTTCCTTTTTTTGCTTGAATATTATGCCATTTGCTGTGTCCTGACATGGCAAATCTCCTCCTTTTTATTTCAATATTTTTGTAATTACTTTTTTATTATAGCATATTTGCTTAAATTTGTGTAGTGTTTTTATAAATATATTTTCTTGCTAACGTTTATTTATATAAGGATAGGATATTTCCACTTTTCCATAATTGCAAAGCTCATTTATATATTCTAATAATACTATGATTCTTCTGTGCCTTCCAATGGTTCTAAAAATATAGGTGCTTCCCAATTTATATTGTCTATATTTATGTCAAAAAAGTTTTTGTCATCCGTTTGTTGTAACAATAATCTTACAAAATATTCTGTGTCTTCTATACTTAACTTACCTAAAGAAATACTTTCTGCTTCATCTTTGCCATAATTTCCCCATTTATATCCACTAACACATCCATCTTTAAAAACTGCAATACTTATATATCCCATTCTTTTTTCATCATTAAAACAAACTGTAAACCAACTTGTTTTATTGTTTATGTCCCAGTCAAACCATGTACCATTTCTTCCATTATAATACACTATTTCACCGTTATTATATAACTGCGTCATTAAAACTTTATTATCTTTTATATCTTTTTGAATTATATTGTTAATACCATCTTGTATAAATTTTTTAAGTTCTAATCCTTTGCCTCTAATATATTGTCTCTTTAATTCTGTTCCTAATTTTAAGGGCAATATTCTTTCAATTTCTTTATCCTTTTTTATGATTTTGTCAATTTCAACAATTCTTGTTTCTGTATCAGCATGGTTATAATCTTCACATAAAAATTGATATCTTCCGTCTTCTTCCCCTCTTTTTATATATAAAATAGGTTTATCCTCTTCTAATATGTGCCTACATGTTATACACATTTCATCAGGACTATCTTTCTTACTGTTGTTGTTTTCCTCTTTCTTTTTAAATAAATTAAACAACTTTAATTACCTCCTTTTAAATTGAATCTTGAATTTGCTCTAATCCTTGCTTATCTGTTTTCTTTATTGAAATAAGTGTAGCATTTGCAAATATTGATTCTATATTTTCTTGGGCTTTTTTATCTGTATATTTAAAAGTAAATTCATAATCTTTTCTAATCTCAATATTATTTACTAAACTTTTTTGCACCTTTACTGTTTTTACTTCTTCTTCTTGAAATTGTCTAATTGTTAAGTAGATATAGTTTTCATCATTACTACCAGCTACATTTAATACATTATATGTTTTTGTAAAAGTAGAATTTTCTGTATTATTGTTTACATCATTACTTATAGTATTAACCGGATTAGAACTAGTATTTTCAGTTTTAAAATTAAAATCTGCCCTATTTGTAACATCCTTTTCAATTAAAATGTATACAGTGGCTACTCCAATAAGTATAATTAATACTACAATTAAAATTCCAATAAGTATCTTCTTATTTTTGTACATTTTACCACCACTTTACCTTTCCTAATCGTTATAATAACATAAATAAGAGTAATTATCAATACTTCAAAAGGAGATAGCAATTAAACTATCTCCTTTGCAAGTTTCCACTTATATATTTTTTTATTATTTAATAAACATTTACACCTTTATTTAATAATTTATTACTTACTAAATAAGCCATAAAAATGTATATTGCATATACAAATATTCCAACCATCATTGTACTTTTTACAGCATTTGAGCTAACTTCTATATTATTAAATATTGACATTATTTCTGAATTTAACATTCCTGCGATATAAAGTACTGATAATGAAATTGCTGATAATATCATATATATTCCAAAACCAATTATAATAGATTTTATTGTTTTTAGATTATTTGATTTATGTCCTATTATAATTCCTAGTATCCCAGATATTAGCATAAACAAAAACTCAAAAAATATGGTAATTACTAAAACTACTATTAAACTAAAAACTGAACTATTAAAGAAAATCGCTGACTGTTCTAAGGAATTTTTTAGTTCTTGCCAAGAATTTTCATTTAAACATACAATAGCAAGACATGTAATTATAACAATAAACGAAGTTAGTAATGTAATTATTGCTGTTAAAATTTTTGATAAAAATATTTTATTTTTGCTTACTGGAAGTGTATGAGTTAAATATGATTCATCTTTATAAACATTTTTTATGAATCTTGCCCAATTTCTCATAAAGCAATTTATCAATATGTTTATTAACATTGCAATTACAATTCCTGAGCATATTTTATCTATTATTAACAATATTAAAGTTTGATGAACACTTTCAACAGCTCTTGTAATTATTGAAAAGAAAATGGCCAAGATGTAGAATACTATCAAAGGTTTATAACACCATTTCAAATCGTATTTTAATAACTTTTTTAACATTTAAAACACCTCCTAAATATTTCGTCTATTGAAGCATTTTCTTTTGTTCTTAGTTCATCTGCTGCTGATGTTAAAATAATTTTACCTTTGTCAATAAAAATGACTTCGTCTAATATTCTTTCAATATCACTTATTAAATGTGTTGATATAATTACACTTGCTCCTTGGTTAAAATTTGAAAGAATTGTATCTAGAATATAGTCTCTTGTTGCTGGGTCTATTCCTCCTAAAGGTTCATCTAAAATATAAAGCTCTGCTTCTCTACTCATAACTAATATTAGTTGTAATTTTTCTTGCATTCCTTTTGACATTTTGCTTATTTTTATATTTATGTCTAAATTTAAATCTTTTAACAACTTGTTTGCTTTTTCTTTGCTAAAGTCATCATAAAATTCCTCAAAAAATGTTAGTATTTGTGAAATTGTCATACTTTTATCTAAATATGTTCTTTCAGGTAAATATGATATGATTTTTTTAGAATTTATACCAGGCTTTTCTCCATTAATTAGTATTTCTCCACTTGAAGGAGTTAACAAATCATTCATTAATTTTATTAATGTGGTTTTTCCCATTCCGTTTTTCCCAAGTAATCCTATAATTTTTCCTCTTGGAATGGTTAGATTAATATTATCTAGAATTTTTTTATTATCAAATTCTTTGTATAAATTATTACACTTAACTAATTCCATCTTTACCTCCTAATTCTTGCAAGTAACTTACTGCAGAATCGTAACTTATGCCTATGCTTTTCATACTATTAAGATAATTATTGACTTTTTCTTTTGCTAAATCTTTTTTTATCTTTTCAATTAGCTTTTCATCTTCTGTTACATATTTTCCATTTGTTCTTTCTGTAAAAATTAATTTTTCATTTTCTAGTTCTACTAATGCTTTTTGCATTGTGTTAGGATTAACCTTCATTATAAGTGCTAGCTCTCTTACAGGAGGTAATTTTTCCCCTTTTTTAAACTTACCAGAAACTATATAGGTTCTTATCATTTCAACTAACTGAATATATATTGGTCTTTCATTATCAAAAATATAGTTCATAAGTATCTCCCTTCATTATTGTATTACTTGCTTAATACAATAATACTATTTTGTTTTTAATTTGTCAAGAAAAATACTTAAAATTTCTAATTTTTTGTAACTAATCAGAGGTAAAATATAAAGGAAATGATGTAGGCGCAACTAGTGGTATACTTCAATTATTTAAGTGATGAGCTATTATTAATTAGCATTACACTATATTCAAATAAAATGTCTTTATCTGTAAATTCTATGTATTTACTTAATATTTTAGGTGATATATATCTTGTGTCAATTACTGTTATTTTACTATATTCTTCTACTAACAATGGAACTAGGCTGCTTCCATATGAATCTCTAAAAACAATTAACTCTTTATTTGTATTATTATTTGGATTTTCTATTGTTAGCAGCGATACTGCTCCTGATAGATATATATCATATTTGTCTTGTGAATTTATTTTATCTATATCATATATTTTAGTTTTATTATTTTTTTCATAATTATATACTACACAACTTTCTATTTCTTCATTTGTTAATATTCGTATTTCATCTTCTCCGGAATCTAAAGGAAATTGTCCTGAATAAACGCCTTTAAAACTAGTTATTTTCTTTTCTTCATATGTAGTTTTTCTAGTTAAGTGCATTTTGTTTTTTATTTTACTTACTACATTTTGTAATTTTTCTTGCTTCCAATGTGAATCTGTGGAATAGTAGCTAGATAGCTCCAACTCATCAAATATATCAATATATTCTGCCCATTCCAAATTATTCTTCATTATTTTTTTCATTTTTTCATAATCTAATTTTAAATTATTTTCATTTATAAAATAATTTTTATCTGGAACAATTGTATAATAAATTTTATTATTTTTTTTTAAATATAATTTGTTTATTTCATTCATTTTATTGGTTATATTTATAACTGATTTTTCGTTTAATGGATAGATTTGTTCTATCAATTTTTCATTATATTTATATATATTATTACTATCTTGTTTTTTTAATATATTTATTTCTATATTTGTTTTTAATTTTCTAAATTCTTCTCTTTGAATAAATTGATCCATAGTGTATGTATCAAATTTTTCAAAAAAACTCCCATTAAATAGCTCACTAATTGAAAAATGTGGAAATTCCTGCAATTTTCTTCTTTCTGCTGATGATATTGTTTTATCTTTTTTTATTATATTTATAACAAGCATTATAATAATGAGGCATAAAAAGCATGTTGTTACTACTATATTTTTTAGTTTATCATTCATTTTTCTACCTCCTAAAATCTAAAATATAAAAATGGATTATATGAATTATCTACTAAATAAGCTGTAACTACTAAAATTAAAGCAACAATTATTATCGGTTCTAAAATATTTAGTATTTTATTTATTTTTTCATTCATTTTTAATTTTAATATAACATTTTTTAGAATTGGTGTTGCTCCAATAATTGCAATTAATATAACAATAAAATAACTTCTTAAATGATATATTGTATATTTATTTATAAAATTTTCTCCATTTGCTCCAAATAAGCCTATTATATTTTGCCATGCTTCCATCATATTTTCTGAATTAAATATCACAAAACTTATCATAACAATAAATAACACATAAATTCTTTTAAAAAAATTTGGCCATTTTTCTAAACATTTTCCTAAAAATACTTTTTCTATAATAAGAATAATTCCAAACATTAATCCCCATATAACAAAATTCCAACTTGCTCCATGCCAAATTCCTGTAAGCATCCATACTATTAATATGTTTCTAATTTGTTTCTTTAGTCCTTTTCTATTTCCTCCAAGTGGTATATATACATAATCTTTAAACCAAGAACTCAAAGATATATGCCATCTTCTCCAAAATTCTGTTATGCTTTTTGAAACATACGGATAATTAAAATTCTCTAAAAAGTGAAATCCAAATATTCTTCCTAGACCTATTGCCATATCTGAATATGCTGAAAAGTCAAAGTAAATTTGTAACATATAGCTAATAGCAAATATCCAATAAAATAATATACTTTTTTCATCTGCGCTAGTAAATTTAGTACATAATTCTCCTAACATATTTGCTAAGAGAACCTTTTTACTAAGACCTATTGTAAATCTTTCTACTCCATAAGCAAAATTTTCAAAATTATGCTCTCTTTTATCTAGTTCTTTTTCTATTGTTTCATACCTTACAATTGGACCTGCGATTAACTGTGGAAACAATGATACATATGTTGCAAGTTTTAAAAAATTTTTTTGTACTTTTACTTTGCCTCTATATACATCTATTACATAACTTAAAATTTGGAATGTATAAAATGATATTCCTATTGGTAGGGCTATTTTTAATGCTAAAATATTAGTATGTAATATGCTATTTACATTTGTTATTATAAAATCTGTATATTTAAATATGCATAATAGACCAATATGTATGAGTATTGTTATAACTAATAGGCTTTTTTTCTTATACTTATCTATTAATATTGCTCCAATATATGCTATTAAGATTTCAGATAGCATTAGAAAAATATATTTAGGTTCTCCATAAAAATAAAATAAAATTGAAGTAATAAATAATATAAAATTACGCATTTTTTTAGGTACTGCGAAATATAAAATAATAACTACAGGTAAAAAATAATACAAAAAACTTACACTTGTAAATAACATTTTTCCTCCTCTTTAGATTAACAATAAAGCTTCCATTTTTTTGGAAGCTTATCTACATCATATTATTTAAAATTAAAGTTCTGGTGGTAAATCAAAATCTAATTCTTCAGATTTTTCTAATTCTTTTCCTATATCATTTCCAACAAAATTTTTAAATTCATTATATACTGGTTTTGCCCATTCTTCGCTAGACATTACTAAGAATATAATATTTTCATAATTTGTAATATATAATTTTTCTGCTGAAACACATATCCATCTTCTCATGTCTATATTATCAAACATTTCTTGTTTCATTTGCTCTACATTTGCTTTTTCATTTACCTTAACAACTGCTAATGAATATGCTTGTGAACTCATAAATGGTACTGATACCACTAATTCCTCTACATTTTCGTTTGATTTTAATCCAGTAAAAGTTGCAAGTTGCATTTCGTCTGAAACATCTATTACAGCTGTTTCTAATTCTGGTAATTCTACTTTACCACTAGAATAAATAGTATTAATCATATTTTGCATTTCTTCTGCTGTTTGAAGTTTTAATTCTTTGTTTTCTCCATCTTTAGATTTTACAAATATAATGCCTGCTACTATAATAACTATAATTGCTAATATTGCAATTATTATAATTGCTGTTTTTTTCATTTTTTCCTCCTTTTAAATCTTATGTTTTAATATGATTTGATTATATTACATTAATCATTATTTGTAAATATATAATTGTCCATTTTATTTATTTTTCTAGATACATTACATCAATATCTACATCTCCTTTAATTCCTTTTACTCTTCCTATGCTACTCATTTGCCAAATCGAATATTCTCCATTGTATGTTGCTTTATTATTATACTGCGCCAACCATGTTTCATGATTTGTTGGATACCATATTTTTTCTAAATATGTTTTGCTACTATATAACATTCCTTTATATCCTGATTCTTCTAAAATGTCTAAAAAGGTATTTGCTACTTTATTTATTGTATTAAGGCTCATTCCTGCTCCATTAAATGAATTCCAACTTTCCCAGTCAAAAGCTACTGGTAGGTCAATTTCATAATCTTTTAAGTGTTCTTTTACCCAATTTGCTTGCTCTATTGCCTGATTTACATTTTTTGCATAAGAATAAAAGTAAATTCCAACAGGTATTCCTGCTGCCTTTGCTCCTTCTATATTTGCAACAAAATATGGGTCTTCTACATAATCTCCATCATAGTCTGTTTGATATCCTACTCTAATCATTGCAAATTCTATTCCATCTTCTTTTACTTCTTGCCAATTTATTTCACCTTGCCATTTAGAAACATCTATACCTATTTTTGTTTTTTCTGTTTTATAATTGTTCAAAACATCTGATAATTCAAGCGTTTCAGTCTTTGGTTTTGGCCTATTTGTGGTTGTAGTTTTTTCTTTTACATAAAGTGTAAATTCTTGTTTTGCCTCATTTCCACTTGAATCTGTTACAACATATGTTAATTTATAATTTCCAACAGTGTTAAAATCATATTCTCCTAATATTTCTCTTCTAGGGTTATCATCAATATCATCTGCGCTCAATAGTACCTGTGTTAAGTCTTTATTATTTCCAACTTCTACTGAATATGAACTGCCACTAAAAATTTTTGGTGCATTTACATCTACTACTTTTATTACAAACTCAGATTTTCTTTTTTTATTTTTTATATTTTTGAAATCAAATGTAACTTTAATTTCTCCTAAATTTTCTGTATTTATTTCATTATCTTCAATTAAACTTCCATTAATGTTTTCTATGAAATCAGATATTTTTGCCTTTTTTCCATATTCAATAGTCATATTCTCTTTTAATGTAATCGCCTCTTTATCTAACCTTTTATTTTCTTGTTCGTCAATGTATAGCCATACTCCAATGCCTGCTACTAATATAATTATTAGTAATATCACAAATATAATTATTTTTTTCATATACACTCTCTTTTCTATAAAGTAATTTTATTAATAATAACATATAAGCAAATAATCTGCAACCAATTATTTTCTTTTAAACATCTACATCTTAACTTTGTAACAACTTAAACGCCTTGGAGAGCAGAATGCAAAAAAATAATATAGAATCTACCCGTTGCAGAACATTATTCAATTTCAAACCTCTGAATAGCTACTCTAAATGTATAATTTTGGTTGCAACATTTTTTATAAAAGTTTCGTCATGCTCTACAAATATAATTGTAGGTTTATATCTTATAACAGCTTCTTCTATTTGCATTCTTGTTAAAATATCTATATAATTAAGTGGTTCATCCCATATATAAAGATTGGCACTTTCTGAAATACTTTTAGCAATTAAAATCTTTTTCTTTTGCCCTTCACTCATTTCTTCTATGTTTTTATTAAATTCTAAGTTTGAAACTCCCATTTTAGATAACATGGCTTTAAAAATGCTCTCATTTATTTTATTTTTAATCGCAAATTCTTTTAAATTTCCAGATAAATTTTCTGTGCTTTGTGATACATAGGATAGTTTTAAATCATTTACAATCTTTAAATTTCCTTCATATTGTATTTCATTTCCTAGAATTAATTTTAATATACTAGATTTTCCCACACCGTTTTTCCCTGTAATTGCAACTCTTTCTTCGTTTTTTATTTCAAATGATATTTTATTAAATATTTCTTTATTGTCATATTTTATCTGAAAATCATTAGCTATTATTAATGGATTTCTTTTGTTTTCTAATGGCAAAATTTTTAATGTATCATTTCTATCAATATTTTTTAATAAGCTTGTCTTCTCCTCTATAGCATTTTCAATTCTTTTTTCCATAACTTTTGACTTTTTCATCATTTTGGCTGCTTGATGACCTACATATCCTCTATCTATACTTGAGCCTGAGTTTGTTGTATTATATTTAGATTTTTCTATTTTATCTGACCAATTTGTTGTATTTCTTGCTGCTATTTCTAATCTATTTATATCTTTAGTTAGTTTTTCATTTTGAGTTAATTCAAAATTATCTCTAGCAGCTTTATTTTGTTGCCATGAAGAAAAATTCCCCTTTTGAATTTCTATATTAGTATTATTTATGGAAATAATGTGATCTACAACTTTATCTAAGAATTCTCTATCATGAGATACTAATATAAAACCACTTTTCTTTTTTAAGTATTCTGCTAAATTATTTCTTGTTTCGATATCTAAATGATTTGTAGGCTCATCAATAAGTAAAAATTTATTACCTTTTAAAAATAAACTTACTAGAAGAATTTTAACTTGTTCTCCTCCACTTAAATTATTAAAATCTCTATAAAGTACTTCTGGGTCAGTATTTAATAAATTTAATTCTTTTATAATTTCCCAGTCTTCACTATTTGGTGTTATCTCATTAACAATTTCTATTGCCATTCTTTCTTTATCTTTTACTTCAAACGGAAAATATTCAAAATCGGTCACTTTGGATATTATTCCTGTATATTCATATTTTCCTAGTAATAGTTTCAAAAATGTGGTTTTTCCCTTTCCATTTCTTCCAATTAATCCTAATTTCCAATTTGTATCTATATTAAACGTAACATTTTCAAATACATTGTGGTTACTACCTTCATATCGAAATGTTAAATTATTTACATTTATTAAAGACATTTCTTCACCATCTTTTCCTTATTGTTTTATTTAAATCATTATAGCATATCTACTAAAAATACAAAACACTTTTTAAAATTTTAAATTTATTAAGTAGAAGATTGTACTTTTATAATTAAAATACAATCTTCTACTTAATAAATTATTTCTTATATATTTAGCATTTCGTTATAAATCTTAGAAATATCTTTTTCATCTTTATATTTATTTTCCATAGGGCACATTCTTGTTTTTTCATTATTTTGAATATAATCGGTTAAGGTTTTATATTCAAATTTTACATTATTTTCTTCTAATACTGAAATTGCATATTTACTCATCACATCCGCATAAATTTCTTTAACTCCTGCTAATACTAAAATGGAACCTGCTACTTTTCCTATCACTTTATCTGCTATTATTGCATCTTTTAATGCATTTTTATCTTTGTTTAGTATTTCTTTTATATCTTTTATACGATTTTGGTAATATTCTTTGCAGTTTCCGTTTTTATATAATACAACTAAACTCGCACCTGTTTTATATAATTTTTCTTTTACTAATTCTAACTTAGTCATTTTTTAATTTCAACCTTTTATTCATTTCTTTTGTAATAAATGGAATGCATATTAGCTGTATAATTATACCGGGTACTCCTATTTTTATACTTTCAATTACTGAAATTCCATAACTAGAAAAATTAAAAACATTAACAGCTGCAAATAATATACCAGCATATAAAATTCTTCCTAAAATTATTGTACCAATTAATGATATATATGAATTATATTTTTTGTTAAATATGCTAAGAAGCACACCATATATTAAAAGTTCTATTAACATATATGGTAATCTTTCTTGAGATGGCATGCCTGTAAGTAAATAGCTAAATATTACTGAGATTCCTGCAACAACTAAACTACTTGTTGTTCCAAATGTTAATGCAGCAATTAAAATAGCAAAGTGCATTGGTAAAAATACTTGCCCTGCTGAGCTTCCTTGTAAAATATGAAATATTCTAGGAAGTGCTATTCCTATTCCACTTAAAAGAATAGTTCCAATTATATATTTAGCTTTTCTCTTGGATAATATTTCAGATAAGCTTTTTTGTTTTTTTATGTTTTCTATTTTTTCCATATTAAATTCCTCCTATTTTAGCAATTCCACGAAATTAGACATTGCTTCTGATATTTTTAGTTGTTGTGGGCAAACTGCCTCGCAGCTTTTGCATCCTATACAAGAGCTTGGTTTTTTATCATCTGGTAAAGCACTTATGGCCATTGGTGCAATAAATCCTCCTCCAGTAAATACATGTTCATTGTACAATGATAATATTTTTGGTATGTCAATTCCTTTTGGACAATGTGCAGTGCAATATCTACAAGATGTACATGGAAGAGTATTTTCTTTTACCATTTCATTTGCCATTTCTAATAGTTCTTTCATTTCTTTTTCATTTAATGGTTTTTCTTCTTCAAATGTCTCTATATTTTTTTCTAATTGCTCCATATTTGACATTCCTGAAAGTACCATTGTTACACCTGATATTGACTGTAAAAATCTAAATGCCCAAGCAGGTATTTCTTCATCTTTTCTTAAATCTTTTAATTTTTCTTCTTGCTCTTTAGATAATTTTGCAAGTCTTCCCCCTCTTAGTGGTTCCATTACCCATATTGGAATATTGTATTCATTTAACAATTCTACTTTTGCTTTGGCATCTTGAAATTTATAGTCTAAATAATTAAGCTGTATTTGACCAAATTCCATATATTTTCCATATGCATTTAAGAACTTTTTCATAACATCTAAACTACCATGTGCAGAAAATCCTAAATGTTTAATTCTTCCATTTTCTTTTTGTTTTAGTAAATATTGTAATATACCATACTTTTCATCTAAATATGGATCTATATTTTTCTCATATACATTATGAAATAAGTAAAAATCAAAATATTCTACCTGACACTTTTCTAATTGTTTTTCAAATATTTCTTCCACTTTATCCATATTTGATAAGTCATACCCTGGAAATTTACTTGCTAAATAAAAGCTTTCTCTTGGGTATTTTTTTAAAACTTTTCCTATAACAAGTTCTGATTCTCCATTATGATATCCCCATGCAGTATCAAAATAGTTTATTCCCTTATTTATTGCATATTCAACCATTTTTGCTGTTTCTTCTTCATCAATAGGAGTATCTCCATTTATTCCTTTATTAGGTAATCTCATTGTTCCTAATCCTAAGTTTGATAATTTTAAGTCTTTAAATTCTTTGTATATCATCAATTCTCCTCCTTTTAACTTACATTATTTACTTTTCTTTTTTGGCACGGGTGTTACTTCTTCTATCTTTTTTACAATATTTTTGCTAAACTCTGAATTGTCAATATCCAAAATATAGTGTTCTTTAGCACCTTTATATGGGTATCCGAATTTGTGCATTTTTCATTAATTCATCGATGCATTCTAATTTCTTTACATATGCAATATTATCGCATACTATTACAACTGGCTTGCTATTTATATATACCATATACTCTCCAAACATTTTTTTATATATAATTTCTCCAGTTCCTTCTAATTGTTCACATATATAATTTATAAAATCTATTGATGTTGCCATATTTTTTCTCCTTTTTATTATTATCATACTAATCTATTCCATTACAGGTTTTTCATGTGTTACTTGGTTTCTTTCGTCTACTGTAAAATAAATTCTAATGCAAGAAAACCCTAAATTGCTAGTTTCTAATACAAATTCGTATTCACCGTTTATCTAGCTTTCCATATAAATTAGTCCAATTAAATTTTCTTACTATTATATTGTAATTTTGGTCTTCTGTCATTTTATGCAAATTGAATATTAAATCTTCTTTAGTATCTTCACTTAAGATATTTGAAAGTTTATCTATTTCTTTCCATTCATATTGTGCTCCTGCTCCGAGTGTATCCAGATATAGAATTTTCTGTGTCTTCTCCTATTTTTTGCCCAATGCCTGTATAACTTTCATTTTTTACTTTTTTATATATTTTATAGCTATGAGAATAATTATATGGTAATTCATTAGTATCTGCTATAGTTAATTCTATACCTGTAGTTCCTAGATTAGATACATTTATATTTACTTTTTCTTTGGAATTATAATAAAATTTTAGTATGTCTTCTGGTATTTCTATATCACTTTTTTCTTTTAATATTTCAATTTTACCTACTTTCCCAATTTGTGCAGGAAAGCTTTCTGCTATTGTTCCATTAAAATAAATTAATATTTCTTGTCCTTGTTTAAATCCAATGTTTCCTTCAGATGAATAACTTACATTGTATAAATCACTTGCTCCTTCAAACCCCATTACATCTAAATATTTCTCATTAACTTTTATTATTACTGCCTTTTTATTTGCTAACATATTATTTTCTTCGCTTTTTTTATTAATTATTGTTTTATTAAATATTTGCATTGCTATCCATTTTACTTGCATTTTTCCATCTAATGTAGGAGTTCTTTGTAAATCTACTATGTATCCTGGGCAATAATATGATATGTATTCACTTCCATCAGATATTGCTATGTCTGGTTTATACATTGATAGTCTAAATATTGGTTCTTTAAGATTTGAACATCTATAATAATCAATTCCAAAAGCTATTATCAATAAAAGGATTATTACAATTATTATACCTAATATTATTTTTACACTTTTTTTCATACTTTCACCTTTTATCCTTTTATTATTTAGACATTTATTTATTTGCTTTTGGTTGGTATTTTAGTAAATAATATAGAAATAATTTAAATAAACCTAAAATTGCTAATATAAGTTTAACATTTTAGGTTTATTTTATAAATATTACATTGCTTCTCTATAAAGTCTAATAAAGTCTTCTTTTGTTACTTCTCTTGGATTTCCTGGCTTGCATGGGTCTTCTAATGCTTTATTTGCTAGCATTTCTAAATCTTCTTCTTTGCAACCTGTATCTTTTACTGTCATTGTAACCCCACATTCTTTAGATAATTCTTGTATTTTCCATACAAATGTATTTATAACATCTTGGTCATTTAATTCTCTTGCATCTGGTCTTCCTATATGACATAGAATTTCTCGAAACCTATTAGCACACACTTCTCCATTAAATCTCATAACTGTTGGAAGTAATATTGCATTTGCTATTCCATGTGGAGTATCATATACAGCTCCTAATTGGTGTGCCATTGAATGGACTATTCCAAGTCCAACATTTGAAAATCCCATTCCTGCAATATATTGAGCTAAAGCCATATTTTCAATAGCTTTTTCATCTTTTTCGTTTACTGCTTTTGCTAAATTTTCAAATATTAATTCTATTGCTCTCATATGGAACATATCTGACATTGTATTGTGTGATTTTGTTATATATCCTTCAACTGCATGTGTCAATGCATCTAAACCTGTTGCTGCAGCTGTCATTTTTGGAAGCGATTCCATTAATTCTGAGTCTACAATAGCAAGAATTGGTATATCATGTGGGTCAACACATACCATTTTTACTTGTTTTTCTTCATCTGTTATAACATAGTTTATTGTAACTTCTGCTGCTGTTCCGTGTGTTGTTGGAAGTGCAATTATTGGTAATCCTTTATTTTTTGTATTTGAAAGTCCATTTAATGATACTACATCTTGTCTATCTGGGTTTGTCATTAAAATAGATATTCCTTTAGCCGTATCTATTGCAGAACCTCCACCAACTACTACTATTAAATCAGCATTTACTTTTTTGCATACCTCATATCCATCTAATACATTCTTTATAGTTGGATTTGGTTTTATCTCTGAATATATTGTATAGTCTATATTTGCTTCATCTAAAATTACTGTTACTTTATCAATTAATTTACACTCTACTAGTCCCTTATCTGTAACCAATAATACTTTCTTAAATCCTCTTTCGTTTATTTCATTTGAAAGTTCTGCTCTACATCCTCTTCCAAATATAGAAGTTTCATTTAAAACAAATTTTTCTGCCATATTATTTCCTCCTTTGATTATTTTATGAAATTATCTTATCACAATACCTACTAAATATCAAGAATATTAAATTCATTTTTGTTATTTTAGAAATGTTTTTACTTTTTCTTTAAATTCACCAATCCTATTATCTTTTATAATATTATGTGGACAGTCTTTTCCTGAAAAATCATTATGTGTCTTAATATCATTGATATTTAAGTTATATTCTTTAATCAAATATGCTACTAATTTTGCTGCATTTTCAAATGTTTTTTCAAAGTCTCCTCCTTCATTTACGCATAGTTCAATTCCTATTCCATATAAATTTCCTTTTTGTGTTGCTGCATGATATGCAACTTCATCATCTGGTATATGATGATATATTTCTTTATCATCTACTGTATAATGCCAAGATGTTGAAGTTTTATTGTTTTTACTTAAATACTCTGCATGATTTTCGGCATTAGCACTAGCTGCCGTATTATCTGTTTCGTGTATTACCAAATATTTTATTTTTCTTTTAATTCCAGGTCTTGAATTTGTTCCACTTGCTATTAACTTAGTATTTACTTTAACTCCATATACTTCACTTACAAGTACTGCTTCTGGCACATAAAAATATTGTTTCAAAAAATAATTTATAGCATATAAAATAATTATAAGTAGCAATATAAAAACTATTATACGTTTAAAATTTACTTTTCTTTTTATCTTTTTTTCCATAGTATTTCCCTTTTCTAATTTGTTTTAATTAATTATATTTTTAATTTGCTTAAATGTCCAATTAAATTTTTCTTAATTTCTTATTATGGTTTTATTAAGATAAAGCAAAAAGAAAGAATAATTATATTTTTACAATTATTCTTTCTCTATCTTAATTAGTTATATATTGCGTGTTTGCTCCCGAATATTTTTTAAATTCTTCTTCTTCGATATCTTCATCTATCTTATTTTCTTTAACATAGTATAAATATTGTTTTTTTGCTCCTGCTATTGCTTCTTCTTTAGTAATTCCAGTATGCCAAAATGGTTTTATTATTGAATCTTTATTTCTTAGTTCTAAATCTAAAAATACAAAAGATGTATTATCATAAGTTTTAGCATATTCCATAAATTCATTAAGTATTTCAACTAGTTCTTCTATTTCAGTATAACTATTTATTTCCATATACATAGAATACTTTAAAAGTCCATTTTCTTCTGTTTTTTCGTCTTCAATAATTTTATTTTTGTTTTGACTATTCCATTTTGTAAAAACATATTTTTGAAGATTATCTGCGTAGTCTTCATAAAGTGTCCCATATTTTTTTATTGCTGAAAATTTTAGTTCTTTATTTCCTTTTACTGCAAATATGTAATTTCCATTTCCTCTATCATCTGTATCTCTAGAAACTATTTTTACCTTTATGTCATACATATTTTGAATACTTCCTTTGGCATCTATATTGTAGGTTTGAAATGCATCTAATGCAAAATTTAAAATTGCAAATATTAAAATTCCTACAAATGCAATTGCAATAGCCATTCCAATTTTTCCTATACGATTTAGAATTTTTGAAACAATATATGTTTTTTTAGCTTGTTTTTGTAACTTCTCACTTTCAATATCAAACTTATATTTTTCTATTTTTCTTCTTCTATCTTCATCTGCCCATTTTTCTAGCTCTTTCCAGTCCTCTCTATTTCCCATGATTACTCCAAATATTTTTTTCTTTAGTTTATCATACTATATAAAAATTATCAATTATTATTTATTCTATTTTTTACTTTTTCTTTTATTATCTCAAAAATTATACTAAATATTACTGAAGAAATTACTACTAGTAAATAATGAATTAAACTGTTATCTATCATTAAGTTTTCTAAATGAAGAACTTTTCCAGCGCCTCTTACTATTATTATAAATATTGGATGTATTATATAAATTATTGTTGCAATTCCTCTTAATTTTTTATTATTTTCTTCGTTTCCTTGTAAAATTATGTTGAATACAAAGAACATTGCAGGAATTAGCATAAAGTACATACTATCGTGTTTTTGTAAGCTAAATTTGCGTAATATCAAACCTTCTAATATCATTAAAATTAATGATATTACTACGAAAATTATATTATTTTTTTTACTTATTTTTAGTTCTAAATTATTAAATATGTATCCTAAGAATAAAAACATTGGTGCATAAAATAGTCCATTTCTTGTATATTCTGAAACTGCAAATATTCCACTATATATATTTGAAATTACCAGTATTTTGCTACTTATTCCAAAATAGCTGTCTCCAAAAACTCCTACAATATATAACACAATCGCACAAATGCCTACTATTTTTTTGTTAAAGTGTTTTGCTAAAAAGTAAGTAATAATCATACCTAAAATTAATGCTGGGAAATACCATAAATGATAAAAAGTTCCATTTATAAATATATCTTTTAGTACATCTATAACGCCTATCCCTTTTAACTGCCCTGCATATATATTTACTGGTAGATATAAAATCATACATATTACATATATTTTTGCGATTTTTATTAGATATTTTATTAGTTTATTTTTATCTTCTATTGCCTTTGGTAGTATAAAAAATCCTGTTATCATTAAGAAAAATGGTACTCCAATTCTACATATAACATGTGTAAATACAAAATCTGCTGTTTCATTTATTGAAACTAATGGAAATGTGTGTACTGCCACTATTAAAATTGCTGCTATGATTCTAAACATATCCATACTAAGTTTTTTAGTTCTCATCAATTTTTCTCCTCTTTGTTATAATTATTCCATTTATATTATTCCCTGATATTGTAACTAATTCATCATCTCTAATATTTATTTCTTTTAAGTCTTCATCCATTTCCAAATAAGAAATTTCATAATTTTCAAATGCCAAACAAGCTCGTCCTAATTTAAAAACCTTTATATAATCAATATATTCTTCTAAGCAATAATTCATTTTTTGCATTATTTTTGCATGTGGATACCCTACATATCTAAAATGCCATTCTTCATTAGAAATTTCAGTGATTTTTTCTTTATCTTCTTTATATCTTTGTATAAATCCATATTTTATCATAGCTTGTCTAAATTCTTCACATATTCCTGTATGTGGAAATGCTGGCCTTATAAAATCTATGTTTTTGCTATTTAATCCTAAATCTATTGCAAGACCTGTTTGATGTTCACTACAATTTGGATATGCTACATATTTTTTTGTAAATTCTTCACCGTTTTCTTTTAATGAATCATACCATATGTTTTCTTGTTCTGTCAAACTTCTATAACCACTAACTGGTACTATTTTATTTTCTGCTTTAATTTCTTTTAGAACTTTTTGTAATTCTAAATTTGCATTATTATCTAGCATCATATTAGAATATTTATCACTAAATGAGCTAAGTTTTTCTTCTTTTGTATTTTCTTTTATTTGGTATTTCCTATTTACTAATATTAAATTTCCTTTAAAAACATCTTCTTTTTTTAATAATAACTTTTCCATATGTTACACCTCAAAATTAATTTACACTTCTATTGATATTAATATTCAATTATTTTTCATTTTTATTATACATTATTTAAAATAATAATGAGATGAGTTTAATAAAACTTTAATAAATAAAACAAAAAAAGATACTACTTTTCCAAGTTTGTATCTTTTTTGTTTGCAGTTTAATAATTTCTAGCCATTGTTTTGTTGTTTTCTAGCTTTTCTACAAGCTGGGCATCTTACTGGTTTATTTTCAAAACCTTTTTCTTTGTAAAATTGTTGTTCTCCTGCTGTAAAAACAAATTCTGCGCCACAGTCTTTACATGTAAGAGTATATCTTCATATTCTGTTTCCATGTGTATACCTCCTTTTTAAATTGATTAGAATTAATTTTCTAAATTAACCAAACTAATAAAGAAGGTAAATATTATAAAATAAATTCTTTTTTGGCTTCTTTTCTAAAGCTTTTTTATTGTATCACATTTTTAGTCAAATCACAATACTAAATTTAAAAATATTTATTAATCTTTGTAACTTCTTATTCTGCTTCTTTAATAATTCCGTCAATTTTTACTCCTTGAACATGAATAACTACTTTAGATACCATTAATCCTGTCATGTCTTCAACTGATGCTTTTATATTTTTTTGAATATCTGCAGCAACTTCTGGAATTTTTGCCCCATATTCTACTACTATGTTTACATCTATTTTAACTTTGTCTCCATCTACTTCTGCTTTTATTCCTTTTGATAATTTTTTCTTTCCCTTTATTGCTTCAGAAATTCCTTCTGTAAATCCTCCTGCCATTTCTGCTACACCTTTTACTTCATTTGCTGCAATTCCTGCAATAATTCCACAAACTTCATCAGATATTGTTATTCCACTATTATCCATAACTTCATTATTAGTATTTTCTACCTCATTTTTTTCTTTGTTTTCGTTTTCCATAAAAAATTCCTCCTATTATTTTTAATAATTATAATTTATATAAAATTTATTAACTAATTAATTCTTTTAAATTTTTCATAATAATAATATCTTCTATAATGTCCATAATAGCATATATTATCATAATAGTACCTATTGTAGCAACTATTGCCCCTGAATTTATTACAACATATAATCCACATAAGAAAATTAACATTGCTATTGCCAAACTATATATCCACACTTTGCTTCCTAATTTTTTAATCTTTATTGCTGAATTAAGCCTTACAAGTGATGTATATATAATCCAAATTCCTATAATAATTCTAAAAGCTGACCCTATTATGTTTATATATACCATAATAATAATTCCTATAATAATTGCCATAATTCCATAGACTAAATCGTAATTATAGAATTCATTATTACCTTTTGCTACAAAATAACTAGCTATTTTGTAAATACCTGCTATAATAAATATTATACCCAATATAGTAGAAATAAAATTTACTACTTCATCTGGTTTCCACACTAATATTATACCCAATATTAAAAATATTAACGCTTCTATTATTGAGACTAATCCTGTTTTTTTAAATATTTCTTTCATTTACTACTCCTTCCCTCTATTTCAATAATATTTCTTATATTTTTTGCTTTTCTTACATAATATCACTTTTCTTTATATTGTCAATATTAATTGAAATTTATTCACATATTTTTCACAAAGAAATAGTAGCTTAAACTTAATTGCCTTCTGAATAACTTGTAATTTGTAGCTTAGATGTTATTTAATCTTTTTTGTGGCTACTTTAATAGAAATTTTTTCTCGTGTATGTGTTATTTTATACTTGAACAAATAAGACTATCTTCCTTGTTTTTTTCAAATATACTTCCTTCCTAACATAAAAAGAAGAATAGCTTATTGTTCTATTCCTCTTTGAACTTATCTATATTTTAAATATCTTATTTTAATATTGATTTTATTAAATCTATAAAATCATTTTCATCTATTTTATGTGATTCAATATAAAATTTGTAATCATTATATTCAAAAAATGCTTCTCCATTTATTTTACTATTGTCAAAAAAATTTTCTGTTTTAAATAATTTTACTTCATAACCATTAATAATTGAACTTGGCAAATTATTCTCATTTGGTAGCATACATTGTAAGATACTATTTTCTTTTGTAAACATTATTTCTGTTGAAGGTGCGTTATCTCCATCCATATAATATATTAATTGATATTGCTGTAACTTTAAATAATCTGTATCTTCTAAATTTTCTTTTACATATACCATACCTTGCCTTAGGTATTCATATTGTCTTAATATATCTATATTTTTAAAAAATCCAAATTTTTCTTCAATATTTGCATCTTTCCAATTTCCATCAACATCTACTACTTTTCCCGAAATAGATGTTCCACTTTTTATACTTTCTGTGTTGAATATTATATTATCATTTTGTGCTACTTCTTTTTCATTATTAACAATTTCTAAATTTGAATTATCTACTTTTCCTAATTCATTTTTATTGTTTATAGGTTTATTATAATTTATAATAAATCCTATACATAAAACTAACATAGCAGCACTAGAAGTTATACCATAAATTATTTTTTTATTTCTTACTCTATTCATATTTTCTTCCTCCTTTACTTTTAACAGTACATTTTGATAAATTTTATCTTGATTAATCTTTTCATTAAGAATATCTTTAATTACTTGCTTTTTAGACATTTTCATCACTCTCACTTTCCATTTTTCTTTTAATCTCTCCGAATTGTTCTATACAAATAATGTTTAACATTTGATTCAGTTAAATTCAGACACTTTGATATTTCCTTCATACTCATTTCTAAATTAAAGTATAGATAAAATACTTTAAAAATAATCACTTTTTTACTTTTTAAATATTCCCAAATAAAATCTGTATCATATTTATCTAGAAAACTTAATTCTATATTTACATCTGATTGTATTTCATTTACTATTTCAAAATCATCCTTACTTGAAAATAAAGAAATTATCTTTTCTTTGTATTTAAACCTATAATAGTCATTAATTTTATGTTTAGCAATTCCTATAATATAAGTTATTGTGACATTTCTTTTACTAATAATTGCTTTAAATACTGATAAATAAATATTTTGCAAAATATCTTCTACATCCTCAGGTTTAGAACATTTGCAAACAACATATTTAGAAACATCCAAATATGTATTTTTATATAGCAAATCAAATTGTTTTAAGCTTTCTTGATCAATCATTTTTCTCTCCTCTATATATATTGTCGTAAATAATGATAATAAAGTTCCAAATTTTATAATTTTTTATAAAAAAACGACTTAACAATTTCTAAGTGACAAAGAAATTGCAACACTCGCCATAACTATCTAATACGGAGCTTTTCTACTTTCCTCGCAGCGAAAATTCCTACTATATAAAAAAGCAAGTAATTACATTTTATAATTACCTGCCTTATATATTGTCATTTTTTGTTCTACTTACTTAACATTTTTATTGCTTCATCTTCATTTTCTACAAAAAATATATCTTTACCATTATTGCTTTCATATATGAAATCTTTTAATGGTTTACTTGTATATTTTGAATAATCTCCATATATAGCAAATTTTGTCTGATAATTTATAAATTTTTGTAAAATTTCTCCTGCTAATCCTTTACTTAATATAAAGAAATCTTCTATTATTGCATCTTTATTCAATGCTATTTTATTGCAGTTTGTTTCATATTTTATAGTCATAATAAAATCTATTGCTGATTGAACATCTTTTATTATAATTTCATTGCTTTTTACTATTGCTATATTGTTTATAATTTTTGTTTCCATTTTTGCTCCTTTCAAAATTGTAAGTTGTCAAGATGATTATAACATAAAGGACAGATTCACATCTGTCTTATTTATAATTTTTATTATCTATAACTTGCTACTGTACATTTACCACTTTCGTTGTTAAAAGTTGCCCCTAATTTTTGACCTGTTTTATCTACCCATGTATAACTAAGAGAACCTTTTGATATACTTGTTAATGTTCCCTCTCCACCAATTTTCTGAACAAGTTCTTCATAAGTGAATGAACCATTATTTAAATCCTTTTGCAAATCACTTGATGATGGTAGGATTATATTGTCATTTTTTATGCTTTCTTTATCAATTGTTGCTTGAATTGTGACATTATCATTGCCAGAAGTTTTGAAACTTATCCAATTTTTAGAATCAAACTTCCAAATTGGATCATTTCCAATCATGGCATCTGTAGTAGATTCAAACCCTATAATAGTATTGATTTCTTCCACAGTGTTTGTTGATTCAATATGCTTCATAGCTTCTACTATATTATAATTTCCTTTCACTTCTTCTTGTTGATTATTATTATCTCCCACATTTGAATTATCTTGTTCTCCTAATGCTATAAATCCTAATATCCCCATTATCACTATAAAAATAACAACAATAACTATAACAACTGGTTTATTTTTCATAATTTTTTCCTCCTAAAATCTTTAATACTATATTTATTGTACTTGTTTTTTTGCTTTTGACATATATGTAGCAGATAGCATTAACATTCCAAAAGTTCCAAACAAGAATACAAAATAAACAATAGCAATTGGCGATGTAGATTTTATTCCTTCTACATTTGCATATAACTTATCATTAGCAAGTAGTGCTTTTACACTTTTGCCCTCATAATATCCTGAAAGTCCATGAACATTTTGCAATTCATATTCTTTTCCATTATATTCTACTTTAACTTCATAAAATGTTGTTCTGTTTTGAGTCTTTTTATTCACAACCTCTTTTGTAGAAGTACTAGTAACAATTGCTGCAATTTCTTCATATTTTACTTCAGTTTTATTCATTAAAAACCAAAAAACAATCGTTAAGATTAAACAAATTGCATTAATAATCCACATAAGTGCTACTTTATTTTTCATGATGTATCCATCTCCATTTCCTATAAAATTATATTACTCTTATTTGAATTTTTCAACATATTTTAAAAATAATTGTTTTATTTTTCACATTCCTTTTTTCTTCATATTTTACTATCAATTTCCACCCATTACAACTATATAAATTGTTTTATTATTTTTATCCAAATAAATTTCTGTAACTGAAGCTTCTTCTACAACTTTCGATTTTAAAATTGTTATATTTTCTATTTTTTCCCAGTTATATGTTATATTATTGGGATTAAATTTAATTTTTGCTGTCTCTTTTTTTGTGCTTTCAACTTGCTTTATGAAATTATTATAACTTTCCTCTGTTAGTTCTGCTAAAATATCAATTTGGTATATTGTCGGTCCTATACTCCATTTGCTATATAAATTATAAGAGGTATAATATATATTTTTACTTTCTGGAAAATTATCAAATAAACTATAAATTGTTTCTTTATTGTTTTTTAATTCTATATTTGGTTTTATAGTTTGATTTATAATAAAATATATAGAGATTAGAAATACAATGCAAAATACAAATATTATTATAATTCTTCTCCATATAGCTTTAGACATCTTTCTATCTCCTATCTACGAATTGTAAGTTATCGCTTAGATGTTATTTAATTTTTTTGTTTCTGTTACTAATTCATCAAAGTCTGAAATATAGTTTTTATCTTGTATAACTCTATACTTTTTATATTCATCTAAAGCTAACTTATCTGCTATTTCTCTTTTTATTTTTCCATTATCTTTTAAAATGTTATATTCGTTGATTTTTAAGAATACTTCTAACTTTTCTTTCCACTCTTGCATGGAAATAATCTTGCCTAATTTTACTTGTCTTTCTGCATGGTCAAGATACATTGATACTAGATTATTTAATTCTGTAATTTCTTCTTGTGAAAGATAGTTTTTAGCTATTATTACATCTGTTTCAAGTATTTTTCCATCTGGTGCATTTTTCCAAGTTGTTAATCCCATGTTTTCCTTCTTACTATCAACTCTATTATAAATTATTTCAGGAGCTGTCATTCCAGTAATTGCAAAGTGTAACTTGTTCTGAACATTCTTATAAAATTCTTGTGTTGTTTCACTATTTTTATCATAGTCAAAACTACATTCTTTGTATATATCAGTGATTTTTTGATAAAATCTTCTTTCACTTGCTCTAATTTCTTTTATCTTAACTAATAATTCATCAAAGTAATCTTTTCCAAATTTCGGTCCATTCTTTAGCATTTCGCTATTAATAACAAATCCTTTTTTTATATATTCTTTTAAAGTTTTTGTTGCCCAAATTCTAAAATCTGTCGCTTCTTTTGAATTTACTCTATAACCAACTGCTATAATTGCATCTAAACTGTAAAAATTTGTATTATATTTTTTTCCGTCCGAAGCAGTTACTCTAATTTTTTGAGTAACTGAATCTTGTTCTAATTCTTCTGTTTTAAATATATTTTGTAAATGATATGTTATATTATTTTCTGCTACGTTGAATAATTTCGACATTGACTTTTGCGTTAGCCAAAAATCTTCTTCATTATATAAAACTTCAACAGATATATTTTCATTATTTCGACTTTGATATATGATTAAATCTTTTAAATTTTCTATATTATTCAATATTAATCACCTCTCATTTTTATTTCAGAACTGTTGTTTGTATTTTATAATAAAATAATTGATATGTCAACATTTTTGGTTGAATTTATGTTACATATTTTCTGTGTGAATTTTTTACATTATTTTGGCTAACCATAGCATATTCCATTGTAGTATCTATTTTTATATGTCCTAATAACTTTTGTACTTGTTCAACTGGCATACCTTTATCAATAGCCATAGTTGCCATTGTTCTTCTGAATTTGTGTGGATGTACTTTATTTATACTTGCTTCTTTTCCTAAATTTCTTATAGCGATTTCAATTCCTGATATTCCTAATCTATTATAAGGTCTTATAAGTGATACAAATAGAGCTTCGTTCTTATCTGTTCTTGTTTCCAAATATTTCTTAATATACATTTTACTTTTTGCACTAAAGTAAACTTCTCTTTCACTATTACCTTTACCCAAAACAATGCAACTTCTTTCTTGAAAATTCATGTCTGTTATGTTTAACCTAGTAAGTTCTCCCACTCTCATACCAGTTGATATTAATAACTCTAATATTGCTAAATCTCTTACATTTGAACAAGTATCTCTTAACTTTTCTAAGTTCTCATCTGTAAATGTTTCTTTGACCTTTTTTGTTTCCTTTACTTTATGAATCCTTCTAACTGGACTTTTTACAATATAATCTTCATTTTCTAACCAAGCAAAAAAACTTGATAATGTCCTTCTTATATTGTCTATTGTTACCATTCCTGCATTTGAATTGTTTTTATAATTAGCCAAGTAATTTCTTAATATTTCAGTAGTAATTTCACTTATTGAAAGATTTACAGTATCTAACATTTTAGTTATATTATCTTTATAGTAATTTAAAGTTCTAGTTGAACACCCTTCAATCTCTTTAGATGATATGAATTTATTTAATATATCTGTATTATTCATTTGTATTTCTTGATTTTTAGATTGTTCTGTTATTTCAACTTGATAATTTAAGCACATTTCTGTAAGTATCTCTTCTAATGTAATTTTTCTTATTTTCTTTCTTATATTGCTTATATGAACTTTTAAAGAACTTTCATCACAATTTTCTGCATCTGTAGTAATTAAATCTAGTAATCTATTTTTTGTAACTACCTTATTAGGATTTAATAGCAGTTCTCTCATTATTGTATATTCTGTTCTTGTTAATGTGATTTGATGGCTTTGAATTTTCATAGTCTTGTTATCTTCTAATAGTTCTATATCCTTATATTTTAAATTTTTATCTTGCTCATGACTCATTCTTAATTGTACTTGTATTCTAGCAAGAAGCTCAATTTTTTCAAAAAGTTTTGTAATATAGTCATTCGCACCATCAAGCAATACTTTTGCCTTATCTGTAGAAGATGTTTTAGCACTAATAACTATTATTGGTATAGTTTTATTTACTTTTTTTACTATATCTTCTCCATTTATTCCAGGTAGCATTAAGTCCAAAAGTATTAAATCTATATTATTATTTTTTATTATTGTTAGTGCCTCTGTTCCAGAATAAGCACTTTTTACAATATAATGTTCTTTTTCAAGAAGTTCTTTAATCAATTTATGAATATCGTTATCATCTTCTACCACTAATATTTTTTTCATTCATATCTCCTAAATTGTTTATTTTTATCATATATAATCTCAGCGATAACTTACTATTTGCTTATTCTCTTAATTTTTTGCTGCCACATATTTTTTATTTTATTACATATTTTAAATTTATTAATAGCAACGCCTGCAACAGGTATTAACACTACTATATATGGAACTATATACCTTGACTTTGCTTCCCACAAAATGTGAAATGCAAATCCTCCTATAAAAATTGTAATTAAAAATATAATATCTAAAGAAATATTTTTTCTATTTTGTATTAGTACAATTAACGTGCATAAGCATATTAAAATTAGTGAAACTTTTTGGTAAAATGTAAGTGCTTCACTTATGTTTTCTAATTCATAATATCCAACTACTGTATTAACATTTATGCCAGAATATGTATTTTCAGCCCACATTGAGGTTATTTTCATAGTATAAAAATTAAATGCGTAACCTAAATTCTCTGAAAAATATTTTAATCTTGCTTTAATTTCTTCTGGATATTTTTTTGTTGATTCTTCTATGTTTTTTAAGGCAAATTCTCCTCTTTCTTCACTATACCAGCCATTCCCTCGTCTACTCTCTTCCATTGCCATGAGAATATAACTTGAATTTGGATAAGCTTTATCTTTATCTAAATCATATTTATTTAAATAGTATCCTTTTAAAATCGTAGATGGAGTAGTTGCAATAATTACATACATAATAATTATTAAGCTACCATATAAATTCTGTTTATATCCTCTTTTTGTGATTCCTTTAAATAAATGCATAGCTAGGTACATAACTGTTGCAATTACAAATATTAAACTATTCATTCTAAACATATAAGCAAACATTGCAAATATAGAAGCATATATTGCATATTTTATTTTCTTTAAATCTGTATATTTCATCATAAAATATGTTGCTGCTAAACTAAGGGCTAGTCCTGGAATATCTCCATAAACAAAAGTAGAAAGCATTGGTAAGGATATAAATGTAAGAATTAAAAGTAATGTTAATACTTTATTTACTTTATACTCTTTTGATAAATGTTTACTAATTTTGTAAACCATAATTATAATTAAAATATCGCTAAGAACATTAAAAATTCTCAAAAAATCTCTTACAGGGCAATGAACTATCTTAAAAAATATACTAAAAATAAATGCAAGTGGAATTTGTTGATGATATCCTTGCATATAATAAGTAAGTGGCATTCCTGCATAAAAATTTCTCTCAGTTAAAAATTTTAAATCACCTAAATAAAAACTTTCAGCTAAGTCACAAACAGTTCCAGCATCTCCAACAACAGGAGGACGAACTACTATAATCCATACTATATTAAATATAATATAAATAGCAAATACTCCTATAAATAAATATTTTCTAAGTTTTCTCTTTCTTTCATCTTCCACATTTTTAAATAGATATAAGTCAAATTTTTTACTTCCAAAAAATAAAGCTAATCCTGCTATAATAATTCCGAGCTATGTATACAATTCCGTTATAACTAATCGAAATAGTTTCAGTTCTATCAAGCCTTGCAGTAAATAAAAAGTTTAAAATAACAACAAATAATAGAAATAGAATTCCTATTATATAAATAATTTTCTTCATTTTTATATCTCCCCTAATTATTCTTATGTTATACAATTAATTATTACTTTTATCAGTAATCATAATATCATACCTAAAAATAATTGTCTATAAATAGTTGGTCATTATTTAAATTTTATGTTTTTTCTAAATCTCTTGACAAACTAAATAAATTTTATATAATAAATATAAACAAATTAAAGGAGGAATAAATATGAAAGCATATGTATGTAAAGTTTGTGGATATGTTCACTTTGGAGAAGAAGCTCCTGAAAGATGTCCACAATGTGGGGTTGGAAAAGACCAATTTGAAGAAAGAAAAGAAAAAGGAACAAATGAATATGCTGATGAGCATAAAATTGGTGTGGCTCAAGGATTAGATGCTGAAGTAGTAAAAGGATTAAAAGATAACTTTATGGGAGAATGTACAGAAGTTGGAATGTATCTTGCAATGAGTCGTCAAGCAGACAGAGAAGGTTATCCAGAAGTAGCAGAAGCGTTTAAAAGATATGCATTTGAAGAAGCTGAGCATGCTGCAAAATTTGCAGAATTATTAGGAGAAGTTGTTTACCCAGATACAAAGAAAAACTTATCTTTAAGAGCGGAAGCAGAATGTGGAGCTTGCATGGGTAAAAAAGAACTTGCAACAAGAGCAAAAGAATTAGGATATGACGCAATTCATGATACAGTTCATGAAATGTGCAAAGATGAAGCAAGACATGGAAAAGGTTTTGAAGGATTATTAAAAAGATATTTTGGTGAATAACATTTTGTAATTTATAATTTAAGACTAAAATATATAATTTCATAAAATAAAAATTCTCAATAAAATTTGAGAATTTTTATTTTTTTATATAGTAGGAATTTTCGGTTTTCTAATAATTTTCTATTAAATTAATTCCTGCTTGTTTCATTAATTTAAATGCAATTTCATTATACTCTTCCCTATTATGATTTGGCGCATCATATGTTTCTACTGCATTCTTTGGCACTGTAATTTTTATATCTAAATTTTTCTCATCAAAATAGTTTTGTAAAGGAATTGCTAAATTAATTATACAAATATCTGTGCAGCATCCTATAATAATAACTTCTTTTAGATTTTTCATTTTATTTATGTCTTCTAAAAAACTTTTTGCATATATTGTACTTGTTGAATTCTTTTCATATATTAATGCATCTTCTTCGAAATCTTTTAATTCATTAACTAAGTCAGCCTCTTTTGTTCCTTCAATGCAATGGTTTGGATATCTTTTAAACTCTCTGCACTCTTCTTTATGAGTATCTTTTACAATAGCAATAATTCCTTCTACATTTATCTTTTTCATTAAGATTATATGTTCTGGAATTATATGTTCAATATAATTATCTGCCATTGCTCCACTTTTTACAAATCCATTTACCATATCAACATTAATAAGTAACTTAGTTATATTCTCTAAATTTTTCATCCTTCTTCTCCTTTATTTAATCTTACTAAATTTAAATTTGTAATAGTATGGCTTTATATCTCCGTACGCAGCAGTCAAAATATATAATTCCACCGTCTTTATCTAAAGTTTTTAAATTTGGGAAAGTCTTAATCATCTTTCTATCCCCAAAGAATTTATCTATAAAATTTGCTGTTTTTTCATTTCCATATATTTTTTCATACTCTGCAAATATTACTTCTTTATCTGCAACATTTAAATCGTAGTCATGAACTTTTCTAATTAAAAACATCTCTAATGCATATGCTGTCAAAATTCCATCTATAATTAAAAAAACTGTAACAGCTAAAGTAATAATTTTTAGTTTCTTTGCAGAAATTTTAGTTTTAATTTTATTAATAAGTCTTTCAATTTTCGGATGGACATAAGACATAAAATAGACAGCTAAAAATCCCCAAAATATTGAAAAATACACACATATTCTTCCGTTTATATTAAGTGGCATATTTGAATAATCCCACCACTTAACATGTAATATAACCTCTGCAAACAAGCTTACCCCATATTCTACAATTGAACCTACTATAAATCCTCCAATAAAAAGTCTATTGTTATTTTTGTTAAAATATCTAAGAAATAATATCATTACAATAGCACCTATTCCATATATTCCAGAAAATGGTCCATATAAAAAGCTCTGCCTACTTTCTAAAGTTCCTTTTGATACTATTGAAAAGAGTACTTCAACAACATATCCTGCAAAACTATATATTATAAAATAAGCAAGTAATTTCCATATAGATATTCCAAGTATTGTAAATTGTTTCTTTTTTTCTTCTGTTGTTACTGTTTTTCCTTCTAAATTTTCTTCCATACTCATTCTCCACATTTATTTAATCATGTTTTATAATATTTTGCAACTATAATTTTATTTTATTCTATTAAATTGTGACAATTCAAAATGCCCTCTTATTTAAAATTATTCTAAATAAAAAGGCATTTTTAAACTTTTAAGCTAATCTTTGTTTATCGTATATTTCCATAATTTTATCATCTATTATATTTATAATTTTTGCATATGTAGTTAATCTATGAGAGTCTAAAACCGATAATTTTTTGCTTGATTTATATCTTACCTTATGCTCATTTGTTGCCCAAAAATCCATAGCCATAGTTCTTATTTGTATTTCTACCTTTACAGGTACAAGATTTTCATCCACTTTTATAGGAGTTTCTACAATAACATGATAACCAGAATATCCACTTTTCTTTGGTTTAAGTATGTAGTCTTTTATTTCTACTACATTTATATTTGGTATTTGATGGATAATATCAGCTACTGTATAAATATCTCCCTTAACTGGGCATGTGATTCTTAGCCCTGCAATATCATGTATATTTTTAATCATATTTTCAAAATCTAGTTCAAAATGCTTTTTTTTCATTTTGTTTATTATACTATCAGGAGTTTTAACTCTTTTAGATATGTTATTTATAATTTCATATCCATATACTTCACAAAGAGTATTTTTTACTTGCATTAATGTATTAAATACTTGACTTAATGCTTGATTATAAATATCCATTAAAGTATTAAAATCTTTTTTGTTCATCTCTAATGGTAAATTATAATCTTTTGTTAGACCCTTTTCTTCTAATTCTAAGTTATCTATATCACTCTCCTCCTTTCTTGTTACTCATTCTATTATACATTTGTTAACAATATATTGAGAATTTATGTCCGAATTATGAATTTTTTAAAATATCATTTACCACTTCTCCTGCAATGATTAGACCCGCAACAGATGGTACAAAAGAAATACTTCCTGGAGTTTTTTTATTCTTTTTTTCATCTAAAATCTCTTTATCGTTTTGTAGTTTTACTGGTTCTTCTTTAGAATAAACTGTTTTTAGATTACTTATATTTCTTCTTTTTAATTCTTTTCGCATAACTTTAGCAAGTGGACAACCTTCAGTTTTATAAATATCTGCGACTTTAAATCTAGTTGGGTCAAGCCTATTTCCTGTACCCATGCACGAAATTATTGGTACATTCAGACTTTTAGCTTGCATTATTAGCTCGATTTTAGAAGATACAGTATCAATACTATCTACAACATAATCAATAGTTTGATTTAAAATTTCTTTAGTATCTGCATTAAAAAACTCTTTATAAATTTCTACACTAACATTAGGATTAATTTCTAATGCTCTATTTTTTGCTACTTCTACTTTATCTTGTCCAATTGTTTTTACTGTTGCTATAATTTGTCTATTTAAATTTGTTTCATCAACAATATCATTATCAACTAAAATAAAGTTTCCAATTCCTGCTCTTACTAACCCTTCTAAAACATATGAACCTACTCCACCTATTCCAAAAATTGCAACCTTTTTCATTTTTAGTTGTTCTACTGCTTGCTTTCCAATTAAAGCTTCTGTTCTCGAAAATATATTTGTCATAATTGCTTGTACTTTTCCTTAATACAATTTTAGGTTTTTGCTCTTGGATTTACCTATAAACCAATATAACTTATTTATCTTTCCTAATTTCATTAAGGTTTTCAAATTTTTCTGCAAATTCTGGATTATACTTTTTTAAATTAATTGGTTTTAGTCCATTAGTTGTAAAACAATGTTCAGTTTGTGCAATAATAACAGTTTCTCTAGTTTCTTTTTCTCTTACAATATATCCTACTGTCATTCTAACTCCATTATACTCTTTTATGTATGGCTTAATTATAATAGTTTCTGCAAATGTAACATGATGTTTATATTCACATTCTACTTTAAGTACAGGAATTGTTACTCCATTTTCTTCTAACTTTTCAAATGGAATTCCAGCTACACTTAGCCAAGATGTTCTTGCTTCTTCTAGATATCTAATGTAATTAGAGTGATGCACTATTCCCATTTTATCTGTTTCATAATAATTTATTTTTCTTTCATATTCATACATTTAAACATAATCTCCTTATTTTTCATTTAACATCTTATTCTTTAAGTCGTAAAGCTCCTTTGATAAATCAACATAATACTTTTGAGGATTATTTAATCTTTTTATTTCATCCCAAATTGTTTCTAACTCTTTTTTGCAGTAATCTGCAATTTCTTTGAGTGTTGGCATTTTATAAATAAGTTTACCATTTTCAAATATTTTCTCTTGCAATTCTCTTACAGTATAATTTGCTAAACTCTTCTTTTTCCAAGTATTATTTGGGTCAAATATTTGATAAGAATCAGTAGGTACAACTTCATCTTTTAACATAACAACATCTGCTAAAGCAAATCCTGTATCTTTACAATAAAATCTGCATACCTTTTTAAAACTTGGGTTTGTAATTTTTTCTGTATTTTCACTTATTTTAATTTTTGGAATAATTTTTCCGTTCTTTTCAATAGCAACTAATTTATAAACTCCCCCAAAAACTGAATCACTTTTTGCAGTAATTAAATTTTCTCCGCACTCCAAATAAATCAATTTTTGCGCCTTGATTATTTAAAGAAGTAATTAAAAATTCATTTAAAGAATTTGTTGCGCAGATTTTACAGTCAGAATATCCTGCTTTATCTAAAACTTCTCTTACCTTTTTAGATAAATAAGCTAAATCTCCACTATCTAATCTTACTGCAATTGGTCTTATTCCCTTTGGTCCGAAGTACTTCATCAAAGACTTTAATTGCATTTGGAAGTCCACTTCCTAAAGTATCATAAGTATCAATAAGTAAAGTGCAGCCGTTTGGATAAAGCTTTGCATATGTTTTAAACGCTTCATATTCACTATCAAAACTTTGAACCCAACTATGAGCCATAGTTCCACTTGCTGGAACATCAAACTCTTTAGCTGTTAAAGTACAAGAAGTACCACATGCCCCTCCAATTATTGCAGCTCTAGCACCAAAAACAGCGGCAGAAACTCCGATGAGCACGTCTTGCGCCAAATTCCATAACGGGTCTGCCACTAGCAGCCCTTACAATACGGCTAGTTTTAGTTGCAATTAAACTTTCATGGTTAAGAAAAGCTAAGATAGCTGTTTCTAATAACTGTGCCTCAATTGCAGGAGCTTTTACAGTAATAATTGGTTCATTTGGGAAAATTACAGTACCTTCAGGAATAGCCCAAATATCTCCTGTAAATTTAAAATCTTTCAAATACTTTAAGTAATCTTCTGAAAAAATCTTTTGACTTCTTAAATATGAAATATCTTCTTCATCAAATCTTAAGTTTTGAATATATTGTATAATTTGTTCAAGCCCACTAGCTATGGCATATCCACCTTTATCTGGTACTTTTCTAAAAAACACATCAAAGTAAGTAATATCATTCATTCCATTTACAAAATATCCATTAGACATAGTAAACTCATAAAAATCTGCTAATAGCTCTAATCTATCCATTTTTTAATCCTTTCATATTTATAATTGCTACTCATACATATCAATTAAGCAATTCTTCCTATCAAATGTATACTTGGGAGGTATTTTTCTTTTGTGTTTAGACTCATTAAACCTCTTTAATATGATTTTTTTTGCTTCTTCATCTGTTTTACCTATTTCTATCATTTCTTCAATTTGTTTATACGTAACTCCCATCTTTTCTTCATCTGTCAGCACTCCGTAGTCCATCACTTGGTGCTTTTTTTAATATTTTATCTGGAACTTCTAAAATCCTTCCGAATTTCTAGAACTTCACTTACTAAAAAGTTACCAATAGGATTAAAATCAAAACTGCTATCTCCCCATTTTGTAGTATATCCGAACCATAGATTCCGAAAGATTTCCGAGTTCCAATTACTAAATAGCCTAAGCTTTGTGCAATAGCGTAAAGAGTAGTCATTCTTAAACGTGGTTTTACATTAATACTTGCTTCTTTAGTTACTAGATTTCCATTTAATCCTTTATCTATCTCATTTTTAATTAAAGTAAAACTACTACTTAAATCTACATTCATAGATTTCACTCCAAATTTTTCTACTACTAAATTTGCATCTTCAAAATCACTAGAGTTAGAATGGCAAGGCATTGTTATAGCGATAACATTATCTCTACCAATTGCTTTTGCTGCCATTGCAATTACTACTGCTGAATCTTTGCCTCCACTATTTCCGAACTACAACTCCTTTTGCATTTGATTTTTCTACATATTCTCTTATCCAAGTAATTGCACCGATTTAATTTTATTTCTAACTTTTCTTTATCTAACAATTTGTCTTTTCCCCTTTTTTATTAAAATTTCACTTTGCATAGCTTCTGAAACATCGTTTTTTAAAGCTTCAATTTTCTCTCTTACTTCTTCTTTTTCTCCTTCATATTTCATTGGCTTTAATACTGTTAAAGTAACATCAGGTTTCTTTTTGAAGATTCTTCTTATTCCATTTGGTCTTCTAAATGTAAATACTATTGGTAAAATTGGCACATTATTTCTTACTGCAAAATGAAAAGCACCAGTTTTAAAACTTCTTATTTTATTATGATATGGCCATAAAGAAGCCTCTGGATAAAAATGTATTACCTTTCCTTCTCTTAAAGCATTATCTATTGCCTTTTTGAAATGTGGTTTATTTTTACTCTCTGTTGGTATTGGTATTGCTCTTAATAATTTTATCAGTTTTCTAACAAACGGTATTTTAAAGCTACCTTCAAGTGTTGTATAGTATACCTCTTTTTCTTCTAAGGCTAAACCTACCATCGCACAGTCTAAAACTAACACATGGTTTGATACACTTACAAAACCAGTTTCTAGACTCGAAATATTTTCTTTTCCTTCTATTTTTAAATCGTATAGAAACTTTGTAAGAACATATAAAACTGGAATTGCTACACCATAGTAAAGTAAATTAGAGCAATACTTAAATATTTTTCCTTTTGCTACATAATCATAATCTTCATCAATATTAAATTCTAATGGTTCCCACATATGAATTACATGTTCATTCTCATTATAGCTTTCCATATTTTCTACTTCTTCTACTATTTCTTTCATTAATTCTCCTTAATTTTTAATATAATTTCTGCAATTTTATCACATGTATTTTTATGCATATATTTCTTTTGATTATTTATCATTTCTTTTTGTATATTTTCATCTACAATTAGCTTTTTAATGTTTTCTATTACATCATCTAAAGTATTACATTTAATAGACATTTTCTTGTCTGCAAAATATTCTGCATTATAGTTTTCACATCCTGGAATTGGCATTGTGTGAATAAATGGTCTTCCTGATGTTGCAACTTCTGTTGTTGTTAAACCTCCGTGGTTTTGTAAGTACTATTTTGCTTGCTTTAATATAAAGGTTTAAGTTATTTATAAATCCTAATGCTATAACATTTTTGTTTTCTTTAAACTTGTTATTTATATTATCTAGCATTTTTTTATTATTTCCACATACAACTATAAATATTATATCTCTTATTTTTGATACAAGATTTTCTAACATTTGAGAGACATTTCCAAATCCCATGCTTCCTGTAAGTATTAAAATATATTCTTTTTCTAGATTTAAATTCAATTTAAGTTTTGCTTCTTCTATACTTATTTCTTCTTTATATGACTTAGCTACTGGAATTCCAAATGGTAAAAGTTTTTCTTTTGGTATTCCTTTATCTATAAAATCTTCTTTTAATTCTTCGCTTGGAATTATAAAATAATCAGGGTTTGTTTCTTCCCAAAATGGAATACATACATAATCAGTTGCAACAGCTATAAAATGTATTGGATATTCTTTTTTTATGGCTGTTAATGCTTGAGCTGCAAAAAGATGTGTTGTTATAATATAATCATATTTATTTTCTTGTATATATTTATATAATTTTTTCTTATTTAGCCTATTTAATGCATAAACAGGAGATATAAAACTAGTTCTACTATATAATTCACCAAGCTTATAAATTCTTTTAAATATTTTTCCATTCATTTTAGTTGAATTAATATATAGCTTATTTATTCCATTTTTTATCTTTTTATTTATAATATCTAAATATTCTATAAAATCAGCTTTTATGCCTTTTTCATTTAGACTCTCTTGTATTGCAAAAGCTGCTGAATTATGCCCCCCACCCGTTCCACAAGAAAGTATTAGCACTTTTATATCTTTTTTCATATTTTATATTCCTTTATTTTTAGTTAATCTTTAGCTAAACAATTTGTTATTTTGTAACTTCACTTGTAAATTCTATATCTTCTTTACTATATTCTTCTGGTTTTAAACCAAATCTAGTCTTCATATAATCAAGTACAACTACCATACTTGCAAATCCCAAAAGTGCCGCTATTAGGTATGCATGTCTTATATCTATTACTTTTAGAAGTAATCCCGCAAGTATTGAGAATGTGCTTGCAGCAATTGCTCCTATAAATTCATAAGCAAAAGTAATTTTGTTTCTTTCTTCTTCTTTTGTAAAATTCTTTAAATATTTTGCTTCTAATATGTACCATATAGATGTTGCAATTTTGCATATTGCATATGCTATTAATATTATTGGTATAATCCAATTATCATTAAATAAACTAGATAAAGTTCCAACTACAATACATGACCCTATATACATCATAGATATAAAAGTTAGTGTTCTATTTTTAAATTTTCTTTCTACACATTTCTTAAATGAAATAGACACTCCCCCGAATTAATGTAAGAGATGCAAGTATCATTGAAAATTGTTCTTCTGGTATTCCGAACATTTACAAGTAAATCATCTCCATAAATGTCTATAACTGTTATCAAACTATATATTACTATTTGAAATAATAAATATGCTTTCATTCTTTTTGATCTAAAAATAAATTTAAAAGATATTCTTAAATCATTTTTATATTGATTAAGTTTTTTTAATATTCCAAATTTTTTCTCTCTTCTTTCTACCTCATATATATCTTTAAATCTTAATGCAAGTATTGTCGCAATTATAGAAAACCCTAAACCTATAAACATTGGTAAATAATTGTTAAATACAAATAAATATCCCGCTACAAGTGATGCGATTCCATCTAAAATATAATACCAACTTCCGTCCTTTTGCTTCAATTTCAGAATATAATCCTTCGCCACCTTTTGTTGCAACCGAATCATATAAAAGGTTAGGTTCTGCAATAGTTTTCATATCATATCCTAAAGCAAAAATGGCATCTGCTATTATAATACTAATTGCACCTGGAAATGCCATAATTACTATAAAATACAAACAAATTAAAATATCTCCTAGAACAATACTTTTTTTCTTTCCAATAAAATCTGTAATTGCTACTGCTGGTATTTGCATTACAATTCTAAAAAACAAGTAAAATCCATTTATTATCAAAACCTCTGAAGCTGTTACTTTTTTAGTAATTGTATAAAATAAAAATTCTATTGAATAGAAAAATAATAAATCCCAAGAAAACATTTTATAAATTGGATAAAGTTTTGCATTATTTCTTCTAATTTTTCTTATATTTTCATTATCTCTCATTAGTATTTTTATTCCTTCGATTTTATTATATAATTTTACCATATTAAGCAAAAAAAGTCTAGTATTGACTAAAGCCCTATAATAGCTGTTGCAATGCTAAAGTAGACCAAAATCGAAAATGTATCAACTAATGTTGTAATCAATGGTGCTGCCATAATTGCAGGGTCTAATTTTAATTTTTTTGCAAGCAGTGGTAATAAACATCCTAATATTTTTGCTAATGTAACTGTTGCAATTAAAGTTAATCCAACTGTTATTGCTATTGATATACTTTTATATTGTAACAATATTCTTATTCCATTTACTAATGCAAGAACTATTCCAACTAACAAAGAAACTCTAACTTCCTTCCATAAAACTTTAAATATATCTTTTAACTTTATTTCATCTGTTGCCATTCCACGAATTATCAAAGTTGAACTTTGTGAGCCACAGTTCCCTCCTGTGCCCATTATCATTGGAATAAATGAAACTAAAATTGGAACTAATGTAAATGCTTCTTCATAATTCGTGATAACTGCACCTGTTATTGTTGCAGATAGCATTAAAACTAGTAACCATACAATTCTGCTTTTTGCATGTTTTAATACTGATGTTTGAAAATATCCGATCTTCATTAGGTGTTATAGCTGCCATTTTTTCAAAATCTTCTGATGTTTCATCCTGAATTACATTAATAGCATCATCTACTGTAACAATTCCAACTAGTCTATATTCATTATCTACAACTGGTAATGCATGTAAGTCATATTTGTCAAATACTTTTGCAACCTCTTCTTGGTCTTCTGTTGTATTTACAGCTATTATATTTTTATTCATTAAGTTTTTGATTATCTCTTCACCATTTGCAAGCAAAATTTCTCTTATGCTAATTAATCCTATAAGCCTTCTAGTTACACTTAATACATAGCAAGTATATATAGTTTCTGAATTTACACCTATTTTTCTAATTCTATCTAAGGCCTGTTCTACTGTCATATTTTCTTTTAAGTCAACAAATTCTGTTGTCATAATGCTTCCAGCACTATCTTCTGGATATTGTAAAAGTTCGTTTATTACTTTTCTATCTGTTTTACTAACAGTTTTTAAAATCCTTGTTACTACATTTGAAGGCATTTCTTCAATAAGATCTACTGTATCATCCATAAATAATTCATCTAACACATTTCTAAGCTCAGAATCAGTTAAATCCTGTATAAGTTTTTTTCTCATATCAGTTTCCATATATGAAAAAGTTTCTCCTGCTTTTTCTTTAGATAATATTCTAAAGAGTTTTGCGGTATCTTCTTTTTCTAACTCATTTAGGATATTCGAAATATCTGCACTGTTCATTTCATTAAATATCTTTTTTAGGTCATTAAATTTCTTATTTTTAAGTTTTTCCTGTATTTCTTCCAATTCCATAGCTGCTTCCCCCCTTAATTTATAATGATACTTTATGCTTTAATATAATACCACAAAAAAGCATAATATTCAAATAAATATGGCAAAATATCTTATATATCATTCTTCCATTATGATATATAAGATATTTTTACCATATTTATATTTTAATTTACTCCTGCCAATTCTTGTATTAAATCATGAACTGATACTATTTCTTTAATCTTTTCTACATTGCTTCCACAAAAAATCAAAGCTTCTTCTATATTTCCCCTTACTGCATTTATTAACGCTTTCGTTATACAATATGGTGTATCTACTACATTGCATGTTTTTATACAACCATAGCATTTTTCTATCTTACATTTTTTCTTTTCTGTTTGTTTTATAAAATTGTTATAAATTGCTCTTCCTGGCATTCCTACTGGACTATTTATTATTTTTATATCGTCTTTTGTTGCTCTTACATATGCCTCTTTAAATTTTTCTTCTGCATCACATTCATATGTTGCAACAAAACGTGTAGCCATTTGAACTCCATTTGCACCTAAATTTAAATATTTAATTATGTCATCATGATTCCAAATTCCTCCTGCTGCAATTACTGGAATTTCTCTATTATATTCTTTGTTTACTTCATGAATGTATTCTACAACTTCTTTTGTTATATCTTCTAATTTGGGCTTATTTTCTTCTTTTAATTCTTCTTTACTAAATCCTAAATGTCCTCCTGCTTCTGGACCTTCAATAATTATCATATCTGGAATGTAATTATATTTTTTAATCCAATGTTTTACTATAAGTTTACAGCATCTAAGAGAAGATACTATTGGTGCAATTTTAGTTTTCGTGTTTTTTACATATTCTGGTAAATCCTTTGGTATTCCTGCTCCCGAAACTATTAAATCAATTTTATTTTTTACACATTCTTTAACAATTTCAGCATAGTTTTTAAGTGCAACCATAACATTTACTCCTAATATTTTATCTTCTCCACAGATTTCTCTTGCCTTTTTTATCTCTTTACCTATTGCTCTTAGGTTTGCTGTTAATGGGTTTTTATTGAAATCTTCTTCCTTATATCCAATATCTGCTGCAGATATTATTCCTATTCCTCCTTCCTTACTAACATTTCCTGCTAGTCTATGCAATGATACTCCAACGCCCATTCCGCCTTGAATTATTGGGTATTTTGAAGTTTTATTCCCAAGTTTTATACCTTCCATATTTTTCCTCCTATCTAGTATTTATTACTAGATTATCATTTGTTAGACACTTCGTCAAGTAATTTGACCAGACGGTATAAGAGAATTATAAGCCACTACAAATTTTAACTATCTTTTCATTTTTCTTAAATCTTCTTTTTGTTTATTTGTTATTCTATACGATTCAATTGCTTTTTGTATTGCTTTATTATAAGTAAATTTATCTAATTTTGCTGTTTTTAAAAACTCTATTGTTTTCTCATAAAATTTAATCAGCGCTATTGAAATTGCCCATGCGACTGCCATTTGTACATAATATGTATCACATTTAACATCCTCAAAAATTTTAAAATCTTGTTCTAAATAATCTTCGTCCATATAATGGTCTAAAATCATAACAATTCCAAATCTTATTTCAAATTCTTTTTTTGATTTTAAATATTTTTGTAAAAATACCCACATCTTTTCTTTATTTTTATTTGTTACTTTGAGTCCTGCACAAAACACATCACAAACAGCCCAATTGTCAATTTTAGGCACAAAATCTTCTATATGCTTTTGAATTTTACCAAACTCACTCTTTTCTAATCCTATTAGCATACCCTTAATCATAATTTCTTCATAATATTCATCATCTATTCTATTTAATAGTTCTTCTATACTATACTCTTTAGATAATTCTTTTGCATACGCTCTTAATATAGGAACTCGTACACCTAAAATATTGTCAGTTCCAGGACATAATCTACCATGGAATTCTTTATATTTCATATCTGCTTTTCTTAATAATTGCCTTTTTATCTCATTCTTTAATAAATCACTCATATGTTTTATCCTTTAATACTAATTTAGAATTGTATAATATCATAGTTTTTAGACATTTTCAATTTTATTTTTAGTTTAATCATTAATTTGCGTGGTATAATAATTGTAGGAGATGATTATTTTGTCAAATAATACTACTATAAAAGAAGATGTTAATATCAATAAACTATATGGTGAAAATGCAACTTTACCAAAAGAAGACTTTATTAATAAATATAAAATAAACATAAATGGGCTTTCTTCAGATGAAGCAGCAAATAGGATTAGCCAAATTGGATTAAATGAAATAAAAAAGTCCAAGCCAAAAAGATGGTATAACTATTTTTTTGAAAGTTTATTTTCTCCTTTTAACTCTATATTAATGGGAATAGTTGTTATATTAATGTATACTGACATATATTTACCTGAAACTCCAAGCTACGCAAATATTATTGTAATTGCTATTCTTGTTATCAGTAGCACTATTTTGGATTTCTTTGAAGAATATCGTTCAAATAAAGCTGCTCAGAAATTAAAAGAATTAGTAGCAACCACTTCTACTGTAATTAGAGATGGTAAAGAATTTCAAATTCCAATAAAAAACATAACTATTCGGAGATATTGTGGTACTTTCAGCTGGAAGTATGATACCTGCAGATATTAGAATTATTGAATCAAAGGACCTTTATGTTGGTCAGTCTTCTTTAACTGGAGAATCAGATAGTATAAAAAAATCTGCAGAAAGCAGTTCAATTAATGGCAAATTAGAAAGTCTTTCTGATTTAGACACAATTTGCTTTATGGGTACAAATGTTATTTCTGGAAGTGCTAAAGGTGTAGTAATAAAAACTGCAGATGATACCTACTTTCGGTAAAGTTGCACATACTCTTACAAATGGTAAGCCCAAAACAGCCTTTCAAAAAGGCATAGAGAGCATTAGTAGACTACTTATACGTTTCATGATAATTATGATACCTATTGTATTTTTATTAAATTTTTCAAAGCATAATATTGTAACAGCATTTACATTTGCAGTAGCAATAGCAATTGGTATTACTCCTCTTCTTCTTCCTGTTATTTTATCTTCTAGCATGTCTAAGGGTGCTATTAGAATGTCTAAGAAAAAAACTATTGTAAAAAAATTAGATGCAATACAAAATTTTGGTGCAATGAATATATTATGTACTGATAAAACTGGTACTCTTACAGAAGATAGGATTGTTCTTGAAAAATACTTAGATATTAATGGTGAGGAAGATATAAGAATTTTAAAACATGCCTTTTTAAATTCATATTTTCAAACTGGACTAAAAGGAAGTATTGATGAAGCTGTTATTCAAAGAGCAGCTGATAATAACATGCAAGAAATCGTAAAAAAATATACAAAAGTAGATGAAATTCCATTTGACTTTTCACGCAGACGTTTATCTGTTGCAATTTCTGATGGTTCTAAAACACAACTTATAACAAAAGGAGCTGTTGAAGAAATTTTAAATATCTGCACTATGGTAGATTATAAAGGTAATGTTTCAAACATTACAAAAGAAATTAAAGACAAAATTCTACAAATTAGCAAATCTTTAAATGAAGACGGTTTAAGAGTTGTGGCTGTTTGTCAGAAAAATGATGTTGCAGATATTAATCAATTTAGCGTTTCTGATGAAAAAAATATGGTACTACTTGGATTTATTGGATTTTTAGACCCTCCAAAAGAAACTGCAAAAGATTCTATTCAAAAGTTAAATAATTCTGGAATTCGTGTTATAGTTTTAACTGGCGATAATGCAGAAGTGACACGCGCTGTCTGCAATAAAGTTGGAATTAACTCAAAAAATATTATTCTTGGTAGTAAAATTGATAAATTATCTGATATTGCGGTAATAAGACTTCTTAAAAAGTCCAATATTTTTGCTAAGCTTTCTCCTATACAAAAAGCAAGAATTATTAGACTTTTAAAAGAAGATGGAAATATAGTGCGGATATATGGGTGACCGGAATTAATGACAGCCCTTCACTTACAAACTCTGATGTTGGAATATCTGTTGACACTGCTGTGGACATTGCAAAAGAAGCTGCAGATGTTATACTATTAGAAAAGGACTTAAATGTATTGCTAGATGGCGTAACAGAAGGAAGGCGTACATTTGCAAATTTAATGAAATATATAAAACTTTCAACAAGTTTCAACTTTGGTGAAGTTGTTTCTGTAATCGTTGCAAGTGCCTTACTTCCGTTCCTTCCAGAGACTCCAATCCAACTATTAGTTGAGGGCTTATTATATGATTTTGGTCAAATGACATTGCCTTTTGATAATGTAGACAAAGAAGCATTAGAAAACCCAAAAAAATTATCAATAGATAGCCTAAAAAAATTCATATTTTTTATGGGACCTTTAAGCTCAGCTTTTGACTTAATAATATTTGCTTTTCTTTGGTTTATATTTAATGTTAGAGATGTTGCTACATTCCAAACCATTTGGTTTAGTTACAGTATAACTTCAAATTTAGTAGGAATGCATATTGTAAGAACAGCAAAACTTCCATTTATACAGAGTAATGCCCATAAAGCAGTATATATTTCCTCTATTTGCTTAATTATAATACGGAATTATAATACCTTGGACTTTTCTTGGAAATTTAATAGGACTTGTACCTATTGCTTACAAATATATATTATTCATCTTTGGAGTTACATTTCTTTATTGCATTGGAGCAATATTTGCCAAAAAGGTTTATATAAAAAAATATGGTGAATGGATTTAAAAAGCAAGAATTATCCTATTTTTCTTTTCTTCTTGGTAAATATATTTGTTAAAGTTATAAAAACCATTGTAAATATGAGCATAATTGCCATGTTTATTAATATCGGTTTTATTGTTTCAAACTCAATTACCTCTAGCTTTGCTAATATTTCATTACTTGATATATAGTAATATGATGGTAATATATGCGCAATTTTTAATACTGCATCTGGTAGCCACTCCATTGGCACAAATGCACCACAAAGGAAGCTTGAGCCGAAGTGCTATTACATTTACTATTCCATTTATAGCATTTTTATTTGTTACAATATTTCCTATTAAAAATGCTATACTACATGCGCATATTGTAAATATTAGTGAATTTATTATATAAAATAATCCATGTAATGAAAAAATAGAATTTCCAATTAATATAAAACCTAATAAAACATATATTGCCCACAAAGTAATTGCAAATAACCCATTTGATAATAACAATATTCGATTATATTTTTTATAATTTATACTACTTATAATAGTCCTATTTTTTACTTTTTCTTCTTTGAAGCTAGATAGTATTAAGCAAATTACATATACACATCCTGCTAAAATACTATAACTTGCAAAATTATAATAAAGATCTATTTTTGCTAAACTATTTGTATCTAATTTAGATGTAACTTCTACTTTTGCTTCTTTTGATAATGTTTCGTTTATATTTTTAATTAGAGTTTCTTCATCTTTTATATCTTCTCTATAAATATTTGCAACTTTAATGTATCTATCAAGCATGATATCTGCAAAAGCTGCTTGATAATCCTTTGTGCTTTTTATTTCTATTTTTGGATTTTCTCCATTTAAGAATTTTTCTCCATAATTTTCTGGTATATAAATAATATAGTTTACATCTCTATAAAAAAGCGCATCGTTAATATCTTCTTCATTATTTTCTATATCTTTAATATTACTATTTTCAATTATGTAATTTACTAAATTCCCGAGTTATTTTATTTTCTTTGTCATTATTTATAATTAAAATATCAGGCTTACTTTCTACAAAATTCGTACTTGTATCACTTGTTTGCATGTTAAATCCGCCAAACGCAATTAGAATTACACTGTATATTATAATTGTTAGTTTACATTTATTTAGCACCTTTAAAAATGTTTTAAATACTATCATATCTTTGCCTCCTTAAACTAAAGTAAGAAATAGCTATCATAAGAATAGCAAAAATGCAAAGACTTACTACATTAAATAAATATCTATCTAATGTATCGTAATAATATAATGCATAAAATCCATCTGTTATCATACTTGCTGGATTTAGTTTATTAAGAATAGGAATGTTAGTATCTATAATATATTTCATTGTAATACCCATCATTCCAGATAAGAAACATCCAAACATTGTGACTGATATTATAATTCCTGTTTTTAAGTTTTCGTTTACCTTAAAAATAGTAGAAATTGTAAGTCCCATTGTAAGTCCCGCAAAACTTCCTACCATTGCTAAAATTATTATAAGTGGCAAATTATTTCCATAATCTACATTTATTACAAATATTGTATATAAGAACAATAATAAAAGTCCTATTAATTGAACCAAATAACTCGCTAAAAGACTACTAAGTACAAGTTTTCCCTTTGACGTTTTTGAAATTGAAACTCTTTTACCTGTGTTACTCATATTCGGTAAATTATGATTAATTGCAACCATTCCAAGTATTCCTCCATAAAGGCATGTCATTGCAATTAATGTATAGAATTCTATCATTGTATAACTCAAATTATTATTTGATATATCTTGTATATTTGCACCTTCTTCTTGTGATTTTTCAAGCACCTCTTTATATATACTTGCTTTAAAAGAATTAAGATTTCCTTCTTCTGGTTTAACTTTTATGACTTTTTCTACTCTTTCTACAAAGATATTCTTCATTATATTTTCTTCTTGTATAATTTCTTCTACTATATATTTAAAAATTGTTTCATCAATTCCACTATTTTGTACTACAATTTGAGGTCCATCTTCTTTTAATATCATATATCCTATTATTTCATCTTTTTGTAAAAGATTTCTTGCTTCATCTTCTTCTACATATTTTATATTAAATAATCTCTCTTCATTTTCTTCATCACCAAGTACTTTGAATGTCTCTTTATATGCATAATTTGTATCAAAATAGATATCATTTACAATTGCAATATCAATAATATCTAATTTTTCACTATCTTCAATATTAGAAAAAGCCATATTAAAAAATGTTCCGAAGTATTATTGGAAAAGCAAAAGTCCAAAATATTAACATTTTATCTCTAAATAGAGTTTTAAATGCATATTTAAAATTATGTATAAACATTAATCACGTAGCTCCTTTCCTGTAAGTTCAAGGAATACATCATTTAATGTTGGTCTTTCTGAAAATATTTTGTTATACTTTATACTTTCATTTTTCATATAATCCATAATACTTACCAAATTATTTTTTCCTGCTTTGTATGTAATAAGTAAAATGTTATTATCATAAGATACACAGTCCACATTTTCTAAATTCCTTATTTGCTCTACATATTTTTCTTCTAATCCATTTACTTCTACTGTGATTTTTTCTTCAATTTTTGCTTTCTTCTTTAATTCATCACTTGTTCCTGCTGCAATTATTTTTCCTTTATCTAATATAATAATTCTATCGCAAAGTATTTCTACTTCTTCCATATAATGAGTTGTATAAACTATTGTTGCTCCCTTTTCTCTTAGCTTTTTTATTCCATCTAATATATTATTTCTGCTTTGTGGGTCAACTGCAACTGTTGGCTCGTCTAAGAAAATTAACTTTGGCTTATGTGCAATTCCACAGGCAATATTTAATCTTCTTAAAAGTCCTCCTGATAATTGTTTTGGATAAAACTTTTTAAACTCTCCTAATCCGAGTAAGCTCTATTGCTTCTTCTATATACTCTTTTCTTAACTTTTTATCTTTAATATAAAGTCCACAAAAATAGTCTATATTTTCATATACTGTAAGCTCTTGAAAAACTGCCACATCTTGAAATACCACGCCTATCTTTGATTTTATATCATACTGATTTGGTCCGCATTTCTTTTCCAAATATTTTGATGCTTCCTTCATTAAATTTTAGTAAAGATAAAATACAATTTATAGTAGTAGATTTTCCACTTCCATTCGGCCCGAAGTAAACCTAATATTTCTCCTTCATACACATCAAAAGATAAATCATCAATTGCTTTTAATTCTTTATACTGTTTTGTTAAATTCTTAATTTCGATAATACTATCCATTACCTTCCTCCTTCATAATGTAGCCTTTTTATATTATAATGCTTGTCATAAAATTTATCTACAATTTTTTAAATATTTATGTAAAAAATGTCATAAAGCAAGCCTCAAGAAGTCCGAAAACTACTTGAGGCTTTATGTTTTGTTCTGTGGAAATTTATAATACAAATTTCTTAAGTCTAGGCTTTACTTTTGAGCTAATCGATAAATTACAATCTTTTACTACTAATTAATTTGGTATATTTGCCCTCAACTAATCCGTGGGCATAAAAATCTTTAATTCCTTACCATCTATTGTTCTATCCTCTTCAAAAGGACTTATTTCTACCATGGTGTTTAGTGATAGCTTGACTAACGGAACTAAGATATAGCTGTAATCGGATTCTTCACCATAGCATGTATACATTACTTTGCCTTTAACTTCGCCTGAAGATACATATTTCATTCCAAATCCTATAACATCGTTGTGTAAATTCTTGTAATCGTCTGCTAAACAGAATTTATCATTAAGCCTTTTGTGAAACTTCGGCATTTGTTTAAAAATAGATTCTGTTATTGGTATTCCCATTGCATCTAATCTCTTACAATTATATAACTGAGAATATTCTCTAGCAAACTTCAGGCAATTTATATAGCCGTTTTTCCCCCGCAAGCTTAACTTGTTTCTTGCAGAAGCACCAATGATATATACATCTTCATCTGGTGTTATGAAAGGATACCAATTAATTGCATCTTCACACTCAATACTTTTACCTGCTTTCATGCCAGTATCCCCTCTTTTTAATGTAAGTTTTCCTCCATCAGGTATATATGCAATTTGTCTTTGCGACACATCGCCATACCTATCTGCATTTGTCAATGCAGATAATAATCTAACTACCTCTTCCATCATGTTCTCCTTTAGTCTAGCTTCTTTAGATTATATTTATCTTGCTCTCTTGTTTTTTACCCTCCCTCTTGTTTTTTTGCAAATATGCTTCTTACAAGATAAGCAAAACATTTTGAAATTTAATTATACATCTTGTTAGACAAATTGTCAAATAGTCTATTGGCATTTTCCGTTTTTCTTTTTTCATAATCTTCTAAAAAATGATGTACTTCTTCTCCTTTTCTGTATGAAATTATTGTATCTAAATTCACATTTTGGCTACTTCTTAAAATATTTGTATCTATGTATTTATTTTTTTGCCTTAATTCATTAATAAGTCTTTTTACTTCTTCTCTTTTTGAGCCCTCTTCACTTTCACATGAATTTTCTTTTGTAATTTTACATGCGCATTGTATAAATTGTAAGTTATTTTTATCTTTCCAACTTATAATATCTGCTTCTTTTACATAATACATTGGTCTTATAAGTTCCATTCCTGGATGAAAAGTACTAGGTAACTTTGGCATCATGGTCTGCATTTGAGCCCCATAAAACATTCCCATTACTATTGTTTCTATAACATCATCAAAATGATGTCCGAAGAGCTATTTTATTACATCCAAGTTCCTTTGCTTTATTATATAAACATCCTCTTCTCATTCTTGCACATATGTAACATGGATGGTCTTCTATATTCTCTACTCTTTCAAATATATCTGTTTCAAACATTATTATTGGTATATTTAAAATTTTAGCATTTTCTAAGATTTTTTGTTTATTTTCTTCATTATAACCGTGGATTCATACATAAAAATATTAATTCGAAATCTTTTTCTCCATGTCTTTGTAATTCTTGCATACATTTTGCAAGTAGCATTGAATCTTTTCCACCTGATAAACATACTGCTATTTTATCTCCATCTTGTATCATTTCATATTCTTTTACGCCTTTTACAAATCTGTTCCATATTTTTTTACGATAATTTGTAATAATTGTTCTTTCTATTTCTTTGTATCTCTCCACTATTTTTCAAACTTCCTTTACACAATATTTATCAGTTTCTATTTTTTCTGATAATACTTCATTTAATTTATGGTCTTTAATTAACTTTTCTTTCTGCTGCTTTTTTAATGTTTTTATATGATATTCAAGTTTTGAAGCTAAAGCTCTATTTTCTGTCTGCCATACACACTCTAACTTTTTTGCATGATGTGTTCCTGTGTATTTTGCATAGGTTTTGTCGTGACTAAAGTGCTCATTCATTCTACGTTCTATATCTGTTGTTATCCCAGTATATATAGAATTATCCATACATCTTAACATATAAACATAATACATTATTTTTCTCCTATATTTATTTATCTTTCTTTACAATTAACCTATCACACGCAGCAAGTATTCCTGGTAGTAATACTAGTATCAATATTGCTGAGCATAATGTTCCTTCTGCTAATGCTTTACAAATTTTTGCTGTTATTTCTGTTGCAAATTTTCCTATAATAAATGTTACAATTATTAAAATTGAGGCGGATGTTAGTATTGTGTGTATTGATTTGTTATATGCTTCTATTAATGCATTTTTTATATCTAACTCTTTTCTATGTTCTAAGTAATATGATGTATAAACTATCGCATAATCTATTGTTGCTCCCATAAGTATACTTTGTACTATCAAAATAGCTATAAAATATATTGTTCCTCCTAAGAATGAAAGTATTCCCATTGTCATATATACAGCACATTGAATTATGCATACAAGTATTAATGGTAAGATTATTGATTTAAACGTAATTGCAACTACAACAAATATTGCTACCATTGTTAATATTGAAATATAGTCAAATTCTCTACCAAATGTTTTACTCATTTCATATGCCATTGCTGAATCGCCTATCACATAGAATTCATTTATGTTTTCTCCCAAAGTATCTTTTATTTCTTGTATAAATTTGAATGTTTCTTCTCCTTCAAAATCAAAACTAGTATTTATAACAAGTCTTGAGTGACTTCTTCCTACTAATAATTCTTTTGAATCTCCTACTGTTTTTCTACTTTCTTTAATTGATGCTTTCATATCTTCTTCAATAAAGCTTTCAAATCTATTATCTTCTAATATATTATCATTTAAAAATTTAACAAACTCATCTATTGTCATTTTCCATGTTTCATCGTATTCTTTTACGCTTCCATAATATATGTATAATTGTTCAAGCATACTTTTATCTAAGTTTTTGTTTAAATTATTTAAAATTTTAAAGCTTTCTTCTTTTGTATATTTAGTATTGTTTACACTTGCATTCATAATTGTTTTTATTGATTTTAATTGTTCTTTAGAAGCCTCATCAAAACTATTTGCATATGTACGATTATTTACTACATCGCTTAATATAAACTCTACTAAATTTTCAAGTGATATGCTTTTATTTATATATTTTGTAGAATATACTCCATATAATAAATCCAAACTATTTTTATTTATTCCAAGAACTTTACTCATTTCTTTGCTATCATACTTTTTTCCACTTACTGTTTCGTTTATTATTACTTGCAAATTTTCTAATGTATTTAATGTATTTTGATTAAAGCTTCCTGCTAACATTTGATTATCTTTATTATTTAGTATAAAGTTTATAAATTCTAATGGTGTAATTTTTACGTTTACTATATTTTTGAACTCATAAAGAGTATAAACATTTTTTAAAGTTCTCTCTTCTATCCCAATAAAGTTTGATAATTCTTTATATGAATATGTTGTTTTATTTTGAGCACTTTTCATTATATTTTGTAATAATAAGATGTTTTGCATCGTTTCTTTATTAATGCTGTTTTTTACTGCTTCATTACTACTACTTTTTATAACCAAATCTACAAACTGCATTAGTGTAATTTGTGTATCACTTATATTATTTAGTAAAAATAATTGTAAAATCACTTTTTCATTTACACCAGTTAAGCTAGATATTTCTTGCATAGTCATTTTTTTGTTTATTAAATCTGTATTGCTAAATGTTTTTAGTATTTTTACTTTATTAATAGTTTCTTTATTAAAACTACTAGAATAGCTTGGGTCTGCAGCAATATCTGTTAATACAAAATTTGCAAATTCTGATAAAGTAATTTTTGTATCTATATCATTTACAGATATATGATACATATATAAGTCGTTTACACTTTCTTTATCTATTCCAAATAAATCTGCCATTTGGTCACTTGTTAATTTATTTTGCATTTTATCTTTATCTGCAAATGTTGATACTGCAGCAAGACTTAATTTTGCTTCTTCACTAATATTTTTAGAATATTTTGGATTTGTTAAAATATCTTTATTCATAAATTTTACAAAATCATTAATTGAAATTTTTAAGTCACTATTTTTAGAATTATAATAAGTTAATATATCTTCTACATTTTCTTTGCTAATTCCTAAAATACTTGAAATATCACTAGGTGTTCTTTTTTTATTTACTTCATTTTTATTGGTAAAAAATTTAAGTTTTTCTATGTTTTCTTTTGTTTGATTATCTATTGTTTTACTTATATTTTCATTACTATAAACATCTTCATGAATAAAACTATATAAATCAGAAATTGCCATTTTGTTATCTTCATTTGGATTATTATACTTATAATATAATATTTTTAGCAAATATTCATCTATTGTAACATCAGACCCTAAATCTTTTAGTTTTTCTGTTAATTGTTTATAATCTAATTCTTCATTTATTGTATTTCCATATGCTAAAATTTCATCTACTTTTTCATTTTCTTCTAACTTTTCTATGTAGCTTGCTATTTTTTCTTCATCTTCATTATTATAAATAACTGCTATTTGGTTATTCTCTCCAAATACTTTTGCTATTTCATCTGCTTCAGATGCAGTAAACAAAATTCCTAAATTTCCTTTTGAAAGATAGCTGCCTACAAATAATCCTATAAATAAAATTGTTAATATATATCTAAGTTTATAATTAAGTTTTCCTAATATAGTTAATTTAATGTTAAGACTTTTCTTTTTAGTTTTTATTATTAATTTATCACACATTAATATTAGAGTTGGAAGTACAAAGAATATTGTAATTAAGCTTAAAAGTACTCCTTTTGCTAAAACTAATCCTAAATCTCTTCCTATTGTAAAACTCATAAATATTAAAGCTAAAAGCCCAACTATTGTTGTAATAGAACTACTTGATATAGATTTAAAAGCATTATACAAAGCTTTTTTCATTGCCTCTACTTTATTTAATTCTGTTTCTTTTTCTTGTCTAAATCTATTAATTAGCATAATGGAATAATCCATAGAAAGAGCCATTTGTAAAATAGCTGATATTGAACTTGTTACACTAGATACACTATCAAATATTATATTTGTACCACTATTTAGGATAACTGCCATTAATATTGCAGCTAAAAATAAAAATGGTTCTATATAAGATTCACACATTATTATCAAAATGATAATTGCTGATGTAATTGAAACAACTAAAATCCATGTTGGAAGTATTTCTTCATTGCTAACTGCAATACTTCCACTTGTATATATTTCATAATCTTCATATTTTTCTACTATTTGGTTGTAAATATTTGCTGCAATTTCTGAATTTGAATTTTCATCTACATTAATAATAAATAGAGTCGCATTATCTTTATTATATTTTTCTGTATGCTCATAATTAACTTCTGCCACTCCATTTACATTTTTTAAATAATTATATATATCATCTTTTTCTTCTTCGTTTATATTTTTAAACATTAAATAAAATGAACTTGAATTTTCTGCCTCTGAAAATTCTTCATCCATAATATCCATTCCTATTCTTGTTTCTGATGTATTTGGCAAATATTTAGTAATATCACTATTAATATTTACCTTACTAGATAAAATAACTGATACTATTGTAAATACTATAAATACAGCTAATATTATATATCTTTTGTTTATAATAAAATCAGTAATTTTTTTCATGTATATCCTCCTTTTAATATACATCACCCTTAACAAAGTTTAATTATAGCATAAATTGCTAGCTTTTTCAAACATTTTCTATCATTTTAATAGGACGTGCAAAGCACGCCCTTGTTTTTTATATTTTATACTTTTTTCTTTGCAACTATTGCAAATCTACCTTTTTCTGTATGATATGCACAAGTTGAAAGTGTTATTAGTTGGTCTCCATATTTTGCATCAACACCTGTGTCATAAAGTGATATGCTCTTTGCTTGTGATACAAAATCATTATATTCTGCTTCATCTTTTGCATTTACGAAGTAATAATATCTAAATCCTGTTTTCTCTGATTTCTTTAATATTCTTGCACGAAATACTGCAAGTATTTCATATTTTGCATCTTCTTCTAATGTTGTAAAGTTTATTTCTTTATGACCTTTATAAAAATCTTCACTTTCATATTTTAACATGTCTTCAAACATAGCACGATTTTTGTTTCTATGACCATATATTAAAAAATTATCACTTGGTTTTGTAATACTTGCATCTTTATCTAAAAATATAGAACCTCTTGCTGAATATTCTCCCTTATATGTATGAGTTAAATAATAATCATTATCCTCTCCTTGAACAACAGGATAATTTATATTTGTATCTGGTAATTCTATCCATGCAACAACTCCTGGGTATTGGTTATGTAGTTCTTCTAGTTTTATCATTCTTTCTGTTTTTTCTTTTTCTGGCTCTGGCTCATTGCTTGCTTCACTCATAAGATTTGCTAAATCATTATAACTTTTCTTTTCTTTATAGTCTTTATATGCTTTACTTCCGTAATATATTAGTGCTGCAATAAGCGCTATTACTAATACTGCCCCTATGCAAATTACTGCTATTTTTATAACTTTTTTATTTTTTACTTTATTTACTTTTTTTTCTTTATTCATTTATAATTCTCCCTTCGTTTGTTTCTTTATATATTTTACTCAAAAATTAATCATATGGCAAGACTTTATAATTATTTTTTTATTATTTATACTAAAATTTCTTATTCAATTTCTTTTTATACACAAAAACAGGTCATAAAACTGAATTGACCTGTTTTTGTTTTTACGCACTCTGTAACATGTGCATTTAGGATATTTTATTTCTGAAAATCTGCATTTTTGTAATTCTTACTACATGGGCGGCACTGTTTTTCCCAAGTACTTATATACGTATGCTGTTTCCTTTGTCTCCCCATTATGAAAAGTATCAATTGCAAAGCCACATGTCTGATTGTCGGCTCTTACATGAATCATTGGACGTATTGAGGCCGTAAGGCTGTAAATCCCCTTATTTTCGACACATACGCTACGTTCAATAGGCATATTATTATAGATGTTATGAATGCCGAGTTTGCCGTCTGCCTTCTCTTCTTCATTTTCGCCATGCAATTTAATATTTCCACTACGAGAAGCAAGCCAATGTGACTTTCCATACCTAAGTTCTTCAGGCAATACCATTTCCCAGTCTACATCCGTCATGCTCCGGGCATTGACTATTCCATAAAGGGGATGCCCAAATAAGTTCCAGCAAATCCTGTCTAACTCACTTGGAGCAAAATCAAACCCTTCGCTTCCCTGAAACGTTACTAATATCTCCATCTCTTCTCCTGCAAATATCAGGTTATTAAATATTGTTTTACCTGTAAATCTTGCAAAATAGCTATCAGCCTCTCCACTTGTGACTGTATAGTCTCTTCCGATTCCAGAGTATTTTGCCTCTACTTTCCAGTCATGCCCGATACCCATTGGAAGCAAAATCCAATTACCTTCATCCAAAATGCCTCCTTTTGATACCTTTTCGATGCTTAAATCTAAACTTTTTAGCATTTCCTTCTCCTCCTAATCTTAGTAGTTTTTTAGTTGAATCTTGCTTTGATTTTCTTAATAAAACCTCCTTTTCTTCAAACTTAAGTATTACTACTTTCATGAGCAATTTGCTCAAATTTTACTATTTTATTATATCATACTTTATGCTAAATTAGCAAATATCTAAGTCTTAGCTTTCTTCACTTATAATCGATTTGCTTCCCAAATATGTCCATATAAAATATGTTCCATATATTATACTAAATACTATTATGGTTCCTATGATAGATGGCAGTAGAACTTCTTTACTTGCCACACCTTCTAGCATACTTACTACAAATTGTATTCCAAATATAGAATGTATTATTGCAAGTATTAGTGGTAGCATAAAGAATATTCCTATTTGTCTAAATAGTGTTTTATTTATCATCTTTTCATCACAACCAATTCTTCTTAATACTCTATATCTTTCTTTATTATCAGAACTTTCTGTTAATTGTTTTAATGCTAAAATTGCTGAACTTGCAATTAAAAATATTATTCCAAGATATATTGCAATAAATGTTATAATTGTTGCAAGACCAAGGCTTGATTCTATAATAGAAATTTTAGTCATGCCATCTATTTTAAATCCTTTTTCTGATAAATTTTGAATAAGTCCTGATTCATCACTAGAAAATATTTTTTCAATTTCTTCTTTTTCATCATCCGTTGTAGCATTATAATTTGCAATTAAAAAGTGCTGTTCTTTATTTTCTTCAGCTAAGCTGCAACTATCTGGCACTAATATTATTCCTGTATTTACATGACTTCCTGCCATATCTACAAATCCATCTACACATTTATTATATTTCGATTTATACTCTTTTCCACATATGTTTAATTTATCATTTTCTCCATTTAGTACCAACTCTCTCATTTTTGCTATATTGTCATAATTACAAACCATTATATATTCATCTTCATTTAGTTCATATTCTTCTATTTTATAAAGCCTTGCAACTTTATTATAATCTGATATCTTCATGATTTCTTCTTTTATACCATATTGCACTAGCGGAAAGTTTTGCTTTACTTCATTTAATTTATCTCCAAAAAATTCTTCTAATGTTATATTATCTACTGTATATTTATAAAACTCTAATACGTCTTTTAATTTATTCATGTCTAACCCATTATTTTTTAATGTTTGTGAAATTGGAAGTTTTGAATCCTCAATTTGTTCACTTGTATAGTAAACTATGCTTCCATCTCTTTTGCTAAAACTCTCAGGTAAATTTGCAGTTTTATATAAATTTAAATCTACTGGGGTATTATCTTTTAAATCCTTCTCCATAGTACCTCTTAAAGATAAGCTAGATGATAGCACAGTTATTGTCATAAACAGCATCAAACAAATTACGCTCATACTTACTGTCATTGTGTTTACTTTGTTATTTATTTGCCTTAATATAAACATATTTGTTCCTTTTAAGTATGTATTTTTCATAATTTGTATAATTCTTAACAAAAATCCTGATAAAGACCAAAATATTAGTACTGTTGATATAATCCCCATTATAATAACTTCAAGTAGTTTTGCTGCCGAATTTAGATTTCCTACTCCTCCGTGTCACTCTCCAATACGCAGTTCCAAGTATTGTGCAGCCGAACTATGAATACCAATATTGCAATTAATGGATTTTTCATTTTTATTTTTTCATTTTTTCTATTTGCATGAAGTAAATTTATAAGTTTATATCTTGAAATCGTAAATGTATTGAATATCATAACACAAATATACATTACCGCAAAATATATACAAGTTTTAATACATGCTGCTTTTGAAAATACAAATGTAAACTGTGTCATATCAGCTTGAAACATTTTTGCTACTAATATTGATACAAATTGTGAAATGAACATACCTATTACAATACCCACTATAAGTGAAATAATTCCAACAAATACTGTTTCTAGTAATATTATTTTAGATATTTGTCTTTTTCCCATTCCTAATGTCATATATATCCCAAACTCTTTTTTTCTACGATTTATTAAAAAACTATTTGCATATACAATAAGAAATCCTAATACTACCGAAATAAATACAGATACCATTCCAAGTAGTTCTATCATAAGTTTAATTATTTTCCTTGTACTATCTGAGACTATCATCATTGCTTCTTGGCTATCTAATGAGTTAAATACATAAAAAATTGCAACTCCTAATACTAAAGTTAAAAAATAAATTCCATAATCTTTTATACTTCTTTTCATGTTTTGAAATGATAATTTAAAGTACATTGTTTAAATCACCTCCAAGAAGTGTTTGAACTTCTATTATTTTCTCGAAGAATCGTTTTCTTGTATCATTTCCCTTAATAAGCTCATTAAAAACTTTTCCGGTCTTTTATAAATAAAATTCTATCTGCATAAGATGCTGTAAACGCATCATGTGTAACCATAAGTATTGTTGCATTTAATTTTTGATTTAAATATTCAAAATTTTCAAGCAATTGTCTTGCAGATTTTGAGTCTAATGCTCCGTGTTGGTTCATCTGCAAGTACTATTTTAGGATTTGTTATAATAGCTCTTGCAGAAGCTACTCTTTGTTTTTGCCCTCCTGATATTTGGTATGGGTATTTATCTAATATGTTTTTTATTCCTAGTCTTTCTGTAATTTCATTTATTCTTGTTTGTATCTCATATGGTTTTACTTTTTGTATTGTAAGTGCTATTGCAATGTTTTCATAAGATGTTAATGTATCTAATAAATTAAAATCTTGAAAAATAAACCCTAATTCCTCTCTTCTAAATTTATTTAGTTCATTACCCTTTAATTTTGTTATATCTTTTCCATTTACAATAATATGCCCTGCTGTTACTCTATCTATTGTAGATATACAATTAAGAAGTGTACTTTTTCCACTTCCTGAAGCACCCATTATTCCTACAAATTCTCCTTTGTTTACATCAAAGCTAATATTATCTATTGCTTTTGTTAAATTAGATTTATTTCCATAGTATTTTTCTATATTCTTCACTTCAAGAACTTTTTCCATAAATTTTATTCTCCTTTCACTTTTACTATATTTAATATATCAAGTTTGTTATAAATCTTCCATCGATTTTTATTACACTATTCTTACAAAAATGTAATCTCCAAGCAGTAAATTTGCTTGGAGATTACATTTTTTAAACTGTTCCTTCTTTTTTGTTACACATTAATAGTTGTTCTTTTAATATTTCAGATATTTTTGTTTTTGAAGAATTATATTTTCTTAAGTATCCAGAATATATTTCTTCTAATCCATCTAATTTTTTAAAATCTTCCGGTTTTACTATTTCTGGAAGATTTGTTTTTATTCCTGCTTTTTCTAACACATATTTTACAAATTCCGCACAGTAAAAATAATGTTCTCTTTCTACTCTTTTGTGTATACTTACTGCACATAGTCCTAATATATTAAATTTATATTCGTCCTTATTTTCCCAAATTTGTTTTATCGTATCTTTTATATTATTATATTGCTCATCTGTTACTTTTAATCTGTATATCTTCGTTTTTGTTTTATAGAACCTTTTAAAAGTTCCCTCTTTTATATTTTCATGTACAAATCCTGCATTTAAAAAATTATATTTTCTTAATCTTGCAAAACTATACATTTCTTTTAACTCTATGTCTAGTGCTATTGAAGCATGAGAAAACTCGTCCTTTGTCAAACTTTTAATAACTTTTGAAGGAAGGGTTCCTGTATGAGTAAGAATTATATATATTCCCTTCATTATATCTCCTTTCTTTCATTGCCTTTTATTTTACCACTGTTTTTACTTATTGTAAATATTTAGTACTTATACAGATACTGTTTTTTTGTTTGCAAAAATTTTATCCATATACTCATCTGGATAGTATTTATCTAAAAATAAGTCTATTTTCCCTTGCGGCTCTATTTTTTCTCTTCTTTGCGTTTGCCTTGTTGCAGCAGCGCAAGAAATTGTTATATCAAATACCATAAAAATTGAAAGTGCGAGTGTAACTACTTTTAATTTCTTTTTTTCCATTTTTTCCATAAAATCATCAATAAGTTTTGCAACATATGCTTTATATATTATTCCTCCAATTCCCCAATATGTGCAATGCAAAAGACTTGTTCTTCCATTTAAATTAAAGAAAAGGTACGAATAATCCCAAGATATTGTTCCATATAACTTTTCTTGCATATATGAGAATAAATATTCTGTTATTCCTCCAAGCATTGCTGTAACAATAAATATTATTCCCTTGTTTTCTGTTTTTATATTTTTTAATGCCAAATAATAAACAACTAATCCGAAATCCATATACTTGTATAAATGGTCCATATATTAGTCCTTGCCTTGTTTCAAAATGTCCTTTTTGAAATAAAACTATTATCATTTCATAAATATAACCTATTACGCTTCCTACAATAAATATCCAAAATATCTTTATTATTTCATTTAATACTTTTTCTTTTTTCATATTTTACCTCTTATTTTTCTTCGTAAATATTATATATATTATTCTTTTATTTGTATTGTTTTATTTCATATTCAAATAGCTATTTTTTGGAAATATTAGTCTTATTTGCGTTCCAACCAACACTTCTGAACTTATTTCAATTCCAATTCCTAACTTTTCACACAGTTTTTTGCATAAGTATAATCCTATTCCTGTTGATTTTTTATTTTGTATTCTGCCGTTAGTTCCTGTAAATCCTTTATCAAATACTCTTGTAAGTTCTTCTTCTCTTATTCCTATTCCATTATCTTTTATATGCAAAGTTACATTTTCACACCTTTCATTTGCATATATTTCGATTTCTGATTCTTCACCTTGTTTCATATACTTTGCACTATTTTGTATTATTTGATTTAGTACAAATGTTATCCATTTACTGTCTGTATATACATCTAAATCTAAATCATGAGTTTTTAGACTTATTTTTTCTTGAATTAGTAACATTTTGTTCTTTTTTATGCTTTCATTTACAATTTCATTTAGCTTGCTTAAAGATATGTAATAATCTTTTTCTACAGTATTGCTTCTTGCATAGAATAATGTTTGTTCTATATAATTTTCAATTTTTAATAGTTCTTCATCTATACTTTTTGTAACTGTATTTTTGTTGTTTTCTATAACTAACTTACTTGCAGCAATTGGAGTTTTTATTTCATGTATCCATAATTCTATATATTCCTTGTAATCTTCTGTTAAATATTTATATTTATTTACATTTTCTAGCATTGATTTTCCGCATTTCTTCTAAAGTACTTTTTAGTATTTTTCCTTCTGCAAAACTTGGCTTTTTTATTATTTCTGTAACAAGATATTTATCGTCTAATTCATTTAAAGTATTTGACAATTCTTTAAAAAATCTTTTCCTTGTTAAATATTCTAAATCAATTCCGCGCAAAATACAATACTATTATTATAATTGCAATATAAATTCTTATAAACCATCCTACATCATAAATACTTAAGAATATTTCTATTGTTATAACACCAAATAATAATAAACTAATTGTAACAAGTCTATCTTTTAAAAAATCTTTAAACCCGCATTTTTTATTTATCCCCTTTAAATTAATATATATCCTTGACCTCTTTTAGTTTGTATTAGCTCTTTTAATCCTAATTCTTCTAATTTATTTCTTAGTCTTGTTATATTTACTGTTAAGGTATTATCATCTATAAAACTTTCACTATCCCATAGACATTCCATTATTTCTTCTCTTGAAACTATTTTTCCTCTACTTTGCCCCAAAATTTTAAGTATTCTAAATTCATTTTTTGTAAGCTCTATTTCTTTTTCTTCTACTTCTATCATGCTTCTAGCCGTGTTTAAAACAAATTCTCCGAAAGTCCATTTTGTCTTGGTATATATTACCACATATATTAGTTCTTCTTAAAACTGTAGCGATTTTCGCAAGTAATATCTGAATATTAAAAGGTTTTGTAATGTAATAATCTGCTCCATAATTTATACTTAATAATTCATCTAATTCATTATCTCTGCTAGTTACAATAATTATAGGCATTTGTGATACTTTTCTTATCTCTTTGCATATATATTCTCCATCTGCATTTGGAAGATTTATATCTAATAAAACTAAATCTGGTTTAATACTTAAAATATCGTCTAATGTATTGCTAAAATTATTTAAAGTTTCTACCATATATCCATTATTTTTTAGAAATATTTCTAGTTCTACTCTTAATTTTTTATCATCTTCTACAATTAAAATTTTTTGCACATTTACCACCTATATATTATTATATCATAAAATTTTCAAAAAAATCCTTACGAATTTGTAAGGATTTTATTAAATTTTTATTAATAATTATACTTTATATTCCCCTCTTATATGTATTGTATGCTTCTTAATCATTTCTTTCCATCTTAATAATAAATTGGCATCAATAATTCTTGCATCTGATGAGCTTGCTTTAAGTATTTTTATAAATTCTCTTAAATCTAATATTTGGAAAAATGCACCTGTTTTATTATTTACCTCAAATATCATCTCTTCAATTTCACTCCAATCGCCATCATGTATAAATTCTGTAATTAATATAATACAATGTGGTATCACGGTTCTATTTATTTCGATTTCTTCATTATTTCTTGTATATATTTTGCATCCTTCCATAAATGCCTTTACTGCACCTTCCATTTGTTTAATTGCGGTCTTTACTTGCTTTTGTATTCCTAAAATTCTTCTTGTTTTATTGCGTTCATATCCAGAATTTATAACTGACACATCTTTTGTTTCAATTAAAAAACTTCCAAATTCATAATATGAAAGTATATCTGTAAGCTCTCTTACATCATTACCTATTTTAACTTTTGGATTCTTGTATAATGTATATGGAAATACAGAAACTAAAGCTGATGCTATTTCTGATTCAAAAGTCTCTCCTTCTCTTTCATTATTTATACTAAAATTATAAGTTTCATTTTCTCCACAAAAATAAATTTTATTTGTATTCCAATTTTCTACTTCTGTTTCAATTTCTATAATAGAAATTTTACATGCATTTGGATACATTTTTTTAGCTTCACTATCTATTGAAACTAGAAAACAGTCATGTACATATTCCATCTCTTTTTTGTATGTACCAACATATGCAGTTGATATTTCATTAATAAAATTTAGAACATCCAATGCATCTTTTTTCGATATCTCTATTTGTCCCCTAGCTTCTAACACATTCATTTCATTTATTAAAAAAATATCAAATTGTCCGTTTTTAAGAGAACACTCCAATGCATTATGTTCTTCAGATTTATGTTGAACCTTAGATATGATAAGTGGTGCATCAGGAATATCTATTATTTTTACTCCGACACATAAGTAATCATCTTTTCTTCCAAAAATCAATTTTAATGAGCATCCTGTTATTAATGCTTTAATACTTGGTGTAATTGTTTTTACAATTAATCTTGGTTGTCCTTGTTCTACATACCAAATTGCTGCATCTTCTGCATTTATTTCATTACTTAATTCTTCTAGCATATCAACAATATTTCCTTTTCTTTATCAATATATATATCATTAACTTTATTTAATAATTTTAACAAAGCAGTATTCTCTCTTCCTGTTTTTTGTTCTTATAGTACTTTAATAAGATACTTTTAAATCATATTGGTTACAATAAAGTTTCATGTTAAACATTATGTAAATATTTTATGCATACTGATATTTTTTCTTGTTTATTTTCAAAAATACCATACTAACAATTAATCCAAAAGCCTCAGCAAAAATTATTGCTACCCATACTCCATCTATTCCCCAAATTAATGGCAATATCAATATAGTTGCAACTTGAAATACTAAAGTCCTCATAAATGATATTACTGCTGAAACAGGTCCATTGTTTAGTGCCGTGAAAAATGATGAACTGAATATGTTAAATCCACTAAGCAGGTAAGAAATAGCAAATATTCTTATTGCCCTTGTCGTCATTTCAAGTAACATCACATCATAGTTTACAAATATTGAAGCTAATACTTTTGATAAAATTTCAGCAAGTCCAGTTAAAACTATCGAAGTTACAGCAATTAATTTAAGACTTTTCTTAAGTAAACTTTTAAGTTCATCTGTATTTCCTGCTCCATAGTGATATCCTATAATTGGTGCTGTTCCTATTGAATATCCTAAATATGTACCTATAAATATAAATCCAACATACATAATAATTCCATAAGCTACAACTCCATTTGAGCCAGCATATTTCATAAGTTGCATATTATAAAGCATGTTAACTAAAGATAAAGATAAATTTGTTAGCATTTCAGATGAGCCATTTGTACAAGTTTTTAAAATTGCTTTCCACTCAAATTTTGCTTTTTTAAGCCTTAATGTGCTGCTATTATCTCTCATAAAATATATAAGTGGAATTATTCCACCAACTAATTGGCTTATTCCAGTTGCAGCAGCAGCTCCAAATATTCCCATTTTAAATACATATATAAATAGAAAATCTAATAGCATATTTAATAAACCTGCTATAACAGAAATTATTAGCCCAAATGTTGGCTTTTCTGCAACAATTAAAAAACTTTGAAAGCAGTTTTGTAATACAAATGCAACTAAAAAGATAAGTATAGTTCTTCCATATGTAACGCAATATTCCATCATAGCTTCGTCTGCTCCTAATAAGCTTGAAATAGGTCTAATTAAAATAACTCCTATAACAGAGAATATTATGGATACAATTATTAATAAAGCTATTAACATAGAAAAATATTCATTTGCTTTTTCTTTTTTTCCTTCTCCTATTGTTTTTGAAATTAATGCACTTCCTCCTGTTCCAATCATAAAGCCTACTGAACCTATAATCATTAAAGCTGGCATAATTAAATTAATTGCCGCAAAAGCATCAGAGCCAACAATGTTTGATACAAATATTCCATCTACTATTCCATAAATTGATGTAAATATCATCATTATTATTGTTGGTATTGTAAATTTTATTAATTTTTTATATGTAAAATGTTCTGATAATTGTATTTTCATCTTTTCTACCTCTTCTTAAACCAATTTTCTATATAATCTGCAAGTGAAGGGATAATTTCTTTTATATCAACTCCTGAAGTATTTATACAAAGATTATAATTATTTTTATCTCCCCACTCTAAATTAGAAATTATCTTGTGATAATTCTTTCTTCCCTTATCTATTTGTATAATTTTGTTTTGTATTTCCTTATCTGTAAGTTTTTCATTTTCTACTGCTTTACTTTTACAACGTTTAATTTTTGATTCCATGTCTGCATATACAAATATATTCATTGTGTTATATTCTTTTAAAATAACATTTGCTCCTCTTCCTACAATAACTGCATTTCCTTTTTGGGCAATTTCTTTTAGTACTTTTTGCTGTGCAACTAATATTTCTGTTTGTGTACTTTGTAAACTAGAATACATTGTAAAAGATTTTGCAAATTGAAATGGGTAAGAGTAATTTCCCTTTTCAGAGATGTTACTTATATATTCTTCTGAAAGTCCTGTTTTGTTTGCAATTTCTGTAATAATCTCACGGTCATAATAATCAATTCCAAGTTCATCTGCTAACCTTTTTCCAATTTCTCTTCCTCCACTTCCAAATTCTCTGCTAATTGTAATAATCATATATAATTCCTCCTCATACATTATAAAAAAAGAGACTTAGTTATTTTCATAACCAAGCTCACTTGGGATCTTATCTAACACTATAATTACGATTATATGTCCTCCGACCATTAGTTTTGCACTGTATTTTACTATTTTAGTATAATTCTGGTCCTTTGTCAAGAACTTTTTAGAACCGTCCCCAAAAGTACAAAAGTATTTTTCTATAGCCACACATATGTTGTATATATTTTATATGCTATTATTAAATTAAATATAAGTACACATATATTATATGCAATTTTTGATTTTTTGTTTTCAAATTTTTTAGAAATAAATAATCCTAATATAAACATTAATATAGCAATAATATTATATGCAACCATTCGTAAATCATTTGCGTTAAAATCAATATTAAACCTATTTGTCTGTGAGATTGGAACACATCCGCATCCAAAAATATCTACAAATATTCTTGAATCTAAGTAATTATAAATTGGTGTAATAAATATCATTCCTAAGTATGGAAGCCACTTCACAGCCTTTTTATTTATAAGATATATGATTAACCATATTACAAAACCTATTAATATTGCAACATCTAAAATCATTTTGCTTTCTCCTATCCTTTGTTTATTTCTCTACTACATTATCTTGCACTTTTGATATATCTGATATTTTTGCTGCAAAATATGGTAGGTCTTTGTCTTTTTCTTTTAATAATATCGTAAATGTGCCATCTACTATAAATTTTCTTGGTTTTGTTTCTATACTCATTCCTTCATTTTTTACCATCATTCCTGCTTCACTTTTTATTTTTCCACCTTTTTTATCTAACTCAAATTTAATTGTTTGTAAGGCTTTTTCTATTATATATTCTTCTCCATTAGAAAATTTAAATGTTTTATTTTCAACTTCTGTAATTTCTTCTTTTACGTTAAAATTAATATTTGGTATTTTTAGCACATCTTGCTTTGTAAAATATTTTTCTTCATTAAAAGTGTTTTCTTTTTGTTTTATTTTATCATAAATTTTTGCAAATGTATCTTCATTTGTTCCTTTTATAATAATTACTTCATCATTAGTTTTGGTAACTAATTTTATTCCAAAGTCTTCTTCTGAATTGTAATAAAGAACTTTTACTTGGCTTCTTACTGCTTCATCTGTACTACTATCTATTCCAAAATATTTTACATTTTTATAATTTCCAAATTCTCCATTTCCTAATTCTGTAAATTCTTTTGGAAATTCAAATTCTTTTTTGAGCATTGCATATAGAAAATAATCTTTTTGATTTGCACTTTCCCATGAAAAATCATCTAAAATATCACTTGTTTCACTAAATTTTTGTTTTATTTCTTTTTCTATTTGTTTTTTTAACTCTCTGCTTGGAATTCCATATATCTTGTAATAATCTTTTTCTGATAAATATGATGTATTAAATGTTCCTTTATTTAAATTATTTACAACTTCTGTTTGATTTTCAAATACTATATCTTGCTTTGCTAAGTCATTTTTTAAATCATTCCATATTAAGTTAAATGTTCCACACCATACACTATTATCTTCGATTTTATCTTCTAAAGATGTAACAACACTTACCTTTGTATTTACTTTGTAATTTTTACCCCATGTACTAAAAATTACAGGTTTGTTATTATTCATTCTATTTATATCAATTAGATAAAGAACTGATAATACTATTAAAATTACTAAAACAATTGTTACTATTATTTTATTTTTCTCTTTACTCATATGTATCCCCCTATTTTCTTTCTATATTATTTAGACGTATTTACTTTATAATTTTGTTGGCATTTTAAATAAATTTTTATTTAATTTATTATGTCATAAAAGCAGACAAATGCATTTCAAAAATGCATTATCTGCTTTTAGGTTTACATATTTATTACTTTTTCCCAAGATAAATCACTTTTTCCAAAATGTCCATAGTTTGTTGTTTTTGTATATATTGGCTCTTTTAAATCTAAATATTTAATTATTCCATCTGGAATTAAATCAAACTTTTTATTTATAAGTTCTACTAGTTCTTCTTCTGTTTTTGTTCCTGTACCAAAAGTATTAACGCAAATAGATAATGGTTCTTTCATTCCTATTGCATAAGCTACTTGGATTTCACATTTTTTTGCATACCCATTTGCGACAATATTTTTTGCAATATGTCTTAACATATATGCTGCGCTTCTATCTACTTTGCTTGGGTCTTTTCCTGAAAATGCTCCTCCTCCATGTTTTGCATATCCACCATATGTATCTACAATTATTTTTCTGCCTGTAAGTCCTGTATCTCCTAAAGGTCCTCCAATTACAAATCTTCCTGTTGGATTTATATAAATTTTTGTTTTCTCATCTATCATATCAGGTTCAATAGTTGTTTTAATTACCTTTTCTATTATGTCTTTTCTAATTTGTTCATTTGTAACAGTATCTAAATGCTGGGTTGATATCAAAATAGTTTCAACCCTTTTGGGTTTATCATTTTCGTATTCTACTGTTACTTGTGTTTTACCATCTGGTCTTAAATATGAAATTTCTCCTGATTTTCTTACTTGTGTCAATTTTTTAGATAATTTATGTGCTGCAGAAATTGCATATGGCATATATTCTTTTGTTTCATCACTTGCATACCCAAACATAATGCCTTGGTCTCCAGCTCCACCTATATTTACACCCAATGCAATATCTGGACTTTGTTTAATAATATCCACATTAATATTGCAAGTTCTATAATCCATGTCAGTTTCACTATTATCATACCCTATTTGTTTAATTTTTTCTCTTACTAATTCTTCAATATTCAGATTTGCCTCTGTTGTAATTTGTCCTGCTATTGTAACATTATTACCATTTACAAAAGTTTCAATTGCAACTCTTGAATTTTTATCTTGTTTTAAACATTCATCTAAAATTGTATCAGATATTGTATCACATAATTTGTCTGGATGCCCTTCTGTAACGCTTTCAGACGTAAAGAAATAATCTTTCATTTTATTGCTCCTTATTTTACTTCTTATTTTATCTTTTTAGTTATACCATAAAATGAACTTATTAGCAACAAAAATATTACAATTTATGACTTATTTTGTAACAATTCAGATGTAAGACTAGAATGCTAAATTAGAATAATAGAAAAACATAGGAGCGAACAGTGAATTGTCACCTTATTTTTGTTAATATTCAAAAATTAATATATATTAGAATTTTAAAATAAAACTATAAAAAAATTAGGGCGATATTATTCGCCCAGTGTTTTATATTTTCTAATTTTAACCTAAAGCAATATCCAGCACCATCATAACTACAAATCCTATTGTTACTCCTATTACTCCAAGTGCTGATTTTTTGCCCTCATGCATTTCAGGAATTAGTTCTTCTGCTACTACATAAATCATTGCTCCCGCTGCAAAAGATAGTAAATATGGTAATAATGGTACAACCATATTTATTAACAATACAGTTGTCATAGCTGCAATTGGTTCAACTATTCCTGATAATACCCCTGATATAAATGCTTCGCTTCTACTTTTTCCTGACATTTTCAGTGGCATAGAAATTATAGCTCCTTCTGGAATATTTTGTATTGCTATTCCTATTGCCAAAACAATTGCTTCTATTAATGCAATACCTGAGTTTCCAGATAAAAATCCTGCAAAACACACACCTACTGCCATTCCTTCTGGTTTCGGTTAAAGTAGAATGTGCATATTATATTTCATTTAATTTCTTAAAGTTAAATATTATGTCTATTTGTTTATCTTGATGGATTTTTATTTTATTTATAATTACTTTCATTAGTTCTGGAATTGGTTCTTCTAATTTTAGAAACTCCCTAACAACTTTAGCAATATCTTTACTGTTATCTTCTTCTAAATCTTTTTTATTCTGCTTTATCTCTTCATATTGTCTTTGTTTTTCTTTTATCTGCTCATTATATTTATTTAGCACCCTATCACAAATTTCTTCAGTGATTTTACCTTCTAATTTATCCATATACATTTTATCAATGTTGTTTTTTATTAGCTCTATTTCTCTTTCTAT
>CANSWM010000002.1 GCA_947650745.1 uncultured Clostridium sp.
TATTTTTGATTTATTATTCATAATTTATTACCTGACTTTAAATTTATTTTGTACTGATATAATAACATTTTTAGATAATTTTTTCAACTCTTTAAAATATAAACTTTATATATTATATACAAAAAATGACAAAATCTCAATTTACTTTTGAAACTTCGTCATAATTCGAGAATGGAGCTTCCAGGGAGAATCGAACTCCCGACCCCTTCCTTACCATGGAAGTGCTCTACCTACTGAGCTATAAAAGCATTTATTTAGTCTAGCTTAAATTTAGCTAGACTATATTTCTTCATTATCTACTATGTTTTTTAGTGCTTTTTTTCTTATTCTTTGTATTGCATTGTCTACTGATTTTACTGGAGATTCTAATTCCTCTGCAATTTTTACATAACTGTCTCCTCTTAAGAATTTTTTTAGCACTTGCTTTTCAAAATCACTTAGTGACTTATCTATTGCTTCTTCTACATTTGAATAGTACTCTTTTTTTGTTAACGTATCTAGGGGGTCTTCTGCCATTTTGTTGTTTAGTACATCTAATAATGTTTTTTCATTATCATCATCTTCTTCATAAGAAGATGTATTTAGTGATAGATATGAATTAAGTGGCATGTGTTTTTGTCTATTTGATGTTTTTATTGCTGTTATTAGTTGTCTTTCTATACACATATTTGCAAATGTTTTAAATGTATTTTGTTTATCTTGTTTAAAGCTTTGTATTGCCTTATATAGTCCTATCATACCCTCTTGAAATATATCATCTTTTTCTGCACCAACAATAAAATACTTGCTTGATTTCATGTAAACAAGCTCTTTATATTTACTAATTAAATAATCTAATGCTGCTTTATCGTTATTTTGAATATATGAAATGATTTCTTCGTCTGTCATTTCATTAAAATTATCATTAAGCCTAAAAAGCTTTGTAGCTTCTTCCATTTGTCTCCTCCTGCAATTTCTTAAGATATATTATATCCATAAATATCCTTTAGTGTCAAGTGTTTTGTCTAATTTAAAGCATCTTTTTACTACTTCTAGTCGTATCAAGACTTAAAAAGCCCCCCTCTGGCATTAACAAAATTGCCAAAGGGGGGCTTTCCTGCGATTAATTAGACCAGTTCTTTCTTTTCTCTTGCAGCTATCTGGTTCACAGTCTTGGTAATATTCTTAATCACATTCCTCTGCATTGGGTTGTTTTTCATCATCTTTTTGATTTTGAGCCTTGCTAATATTGCTGTAGCTATCATGCATAACCCAAACAAATATACAGATGAAATTAAGATTACCATTGTAATAATCATAACTGCATATCTTATGATTATTAATAAAGTGCTTGAAGAACTGTTGTAGCACCATCTGTATACTGCGTTACTCGCTGCCATCTCTTCCCTTTCCTTCGCCATTGCGGTTACCTGGTCGTGTCTTTGGTCTGTCCATCCATATGCGTAAGCTGTTTGTTCTGCCGCTGCCTGTACCTTTCCTTGATAGATGCACAGTATTGAGAACCAAAGCACATATCCCATGCAAAGTATAACTACAATCGATATGGTCATAAGAATTGCTACACCTTTTTTGCCTGTTGGAATTAACCGTTTTCTTGTTTTCACTGTCCCTTTTCTTCTTGCCATGTCCTTTCCCTCCAAATTTTCCAGCCTCTCGGGCTTATTATATTTATATTATAACATAGATTTGTCAATTTTGCAAATTAACGGTCTCCCTGACGAAAAGGCATTTCTATTCTTTTTTGTCTTGTGTTTCTAGATTTTATGCCTCTTTTTGTGTTATTCATATTATCATATTTTGACATGTCTTTTATTCCGTTTCTAAATTCTTCTTGCTTTGCTGCTCTTGCACTAATATTTCTTACTTCACCTAATACATATTCTTTTTCTAAATGCTTATAATTATTATTTAGAATTCTTTGAACTTCTGGCATTACATACTGCACATCTATTTTATATTTTTCATCTGTATTCATAGTTTCTGCAATTAATTCATATAATCTTTTTATTTCTAAAAATTCATTTTCGTGTACTCTGCCTGATTTTACTACTCTTTCAGTTTCTTCTCTAAAATATTTTATAAAGATTTCCTCTATTAGTTCTCCTACAGCTTGTACCGCTTCTGCTCTTGCATATTTTACTTCTTCTTCTAAAAAGTCTATTCTTTCTTCTATTGTATCTTCTGTTCCTTTATATTTTAGTTCTTCTTGGTATTCCCTTGAACTAAATATTACCATGTATTCTTCTTTATTTTGTAAATTAGCAAAGTCTTCTTGTATCTTTTGAATTTCTTCAGAATTTCTATCTTTATCTTGATATCTAATCATAATATTTGCAATCCCTGTCATAGTTCTTGCTTTTTGTTCTAAAAAATATATTTCGTCTGTCTCCTCTGTAAAATTTCTCCATTCCCTCTCTGTCATATTTAACTGTCTCCTTGGGTTTGTTCTTGGATTTCCTGTTCCAAGTTTCATTATTTTTTCTGAACCTATTGCAAGTTCCAAAATCTTAAATAGATTTGTTAAATTTTTATAGAAATTAATTGGTGTACCTGCTTTTTCAAGTATCCAATTAACATATCCTTCTCCCAAGCCCCTTCCTACTATTTTACCATTCGGAAGCTCAGCTAATATTCCTGTTCCAGCACATATATTATATCTTAAACATTCTACGAATGTTCTAAGTAATACTGCATGTGTACCTTCATGTAGTGTTATAAGTCGCATGTCTTCATTTTCTTCAATATCATATGGATTTAATTCTTCTTGCTTACTATATAACCTGATTATTTTTTGAGAATAATTGTATTCCCCATCTAATGAATTACTTTTAGTTGTATATACTCCTTCTAAATCTTCCATCTTTCTTTTAGCAAAACCTCTTCCAAATGTTTTTGAAAATAACTCACAACCATCTAATATCTTTGATACATTTTCTTTTATATATTCTTTTACTTCTAAATTATCTACGTTTTCCATTTTGCTTTAATATATCTCTCCTTGTTTAATTTAAATGACACCTTTTTATTTTATATTAAAGTTTTAATCGTTTCTACGATTCCTTTAATATATCCTTCTTTTTCATTTAGTAGTTTTTCTAAGTCTTTATCATTGTTTATATATCCGTAGTTCAATTAAATATGCCTCTACTCCAATGTTTGAATTATAGTACATATTTTTTCCCATCTTTGTATTTCTTCCATCTACATATGCTCCTGTTGCAATACCTCCAGTTTCTCTTAGCATATAAAGGTATGGTGTTTCTTTAGTTATTTTATATGGTGTATATCCTAATTCTTCAGCCTCTTTTCTTGATTCTTCTATTTCATTTTCTTTAAATGTTCTAGCATATACTCCTTCTTCTTTCTTATATACTGCTTCTAAGGTTGAATATTTTGTATTTGCATACTTTGCAATATTGCTTGCAAATGTTTTTGCTGTGTTTAAATTTGTTTTTGCTGGTACATATATTTCTACTCCATATTGTGAGTTTACTTCTTCTATACTATTTAGATGAATTGAAAATACATATTTAGCTTTTGATTTTCCGTACAATATTTACTCTTCCATTTTCGTCATATACATTTTGTACTCCAAACTTTTCTTTATCTTCTGTTCCATCTCTTGTAATTTTAACTTTTAGTCCTAAATCTTCTAGTTCTCTTTTTAATATTTTACTATACTCTAATGTTAAGTTTGCTTCTTCATAGCCTTTGTATTTTGCTCCTACATCTGAGCCTCCATGCCCTGGGTCTATTACAACATCATATACATCCTTTGGAAGATGTGCAATTTTAGATTCTATAAGCATATAGTTTATGTTTTTTTCTTCTGTTTTATAGTTATTAAATTTTATTTCTATTTTATTATTTGAATTGTTTTTTGTTATTGTATAATATGTTATTTCACCATATTCTGTGGTATTTTTAATTGTGTAATACTTATATTCTTTCTTGCCATAGGCTACTTCAATTAACATATAATATTTGTTTGCTGAAATTTTTTCTAAGTCTATTCCGCTCGTTTATTAAATCTGATGTATAGAATTCTAAACTTCCATCAGTTTTTTTATACTCTAAATCTATTTTTTCTTCTGTTTCATCTAATTTTTTCAAAATTAGTTTAACACTTTTTATATTTGGAATCTCTTCTTTTATTTCTCCTTCTACATTTAAATGTGTTCCATATACCATGTATTTTGTTAGCTCTGCATATGAATTTTCTACTTTTGCAAAGATTTTTGCCATTTCTGTTTTATTCGCTTCTTCGTAAAAATACATTTCATATATAGCTGCAGCACCTAATAGTATTATTAATACTATTACAAATAAGATTATCAGTATCCCTCCATGGTTTTGTTCTAAGCCTTTTTTCATTCTTCCTCCATAACTTCATATTCATATACACAAATTATTTTTGTTTTTATTTCTATTTCGTTTATTTCTTGGTTTATTCTAAATAACTTTTGTTTTTTAGGTTCTAACTTAAGTTTGCTCATATCTACTAATATTTTATCTGAGACATTCATTCCGAAGTGGTAATGTTTTATTATTGTTTTCATAATATGCAATATTAGTTAGAGGTATTGCTTTTGTATTTTCATTTAATTTTATATTATATAAATTTATTTTAGTAGCCTCTTTCAATGTAGAATCTAGTGCATTTTGCGGATTAATGTATAGAATATTATATGTTCCAGTATTTATTACATTTTCACTTGCATAGAATAGATTTATTTTAGTTCCTATTTTGCTTTTATCAATAGCATTTTCTAGACTCTGTATTGCATCTTTTAAGATTTCAATATATTGATTATTTTTTGTAGTTTTATTTATATCTAAAATTCTAAACTTACTTTTTTTAATTTCTCTATGTTTATTGTTTCCTAATGTATTTATTTTTGTTTTGTCTTCTGTCATTCCTCCAAATATATCAAAGTCTTCTGATGAAAACAATATTTCTTCTTGCAATGCTTCTTTTTTTATTTCTTCAATATGCTTTTTAAAGTCACTTTTTGCCTCTGTTCTTAAATCATTTATATCTTCTAAAATATCTGTACTCGATAAATATAGGCTATCACATTCTTCTTTTAAAAATTTCTCTCTATTTTCTTTATCAAATTTTTTTCCTAATTCTTCTATATCTTGTTCATAATCAAATGTTTTTTCTATATTTCTTTGCACTTTTTCTTCTATTTTTTCTGGTTCATTTAGTCCGAAGCATATTGTCTTTATTTACAAACTTCCAAAATTCAAAGATGCTTTTTTTGTGTTCTTCTATTTCTTCTATATAGCTTTTTGCATTTTCTATCTTTTTTGCTAGTCTTTCTAATGTACCCTCTAATGCTTTTATATCTAATGTTGTATTTCTTATCTGGCTTTGCGTTCTTTCTAATACTTTTGTTACATCAACTAAATCTTCTATTGTATAGTATTCTTTGTCATCATATATTAGATTTTCTTTATCTTCTTCGTTTTCATACCTTTTCTTTGGAAGTATAATTTCTTCTTTTTCTTTCATCTTTTTGTTTCCTCTAAAGAAGTATCTTATTCTACCAAAAAAACTTTTTTTGCATGCTAAATATGTAGTTACTTGTTTTTGTCTTATCTGATATTCATCTTGTTTTTCTTGTTCTTCTCTTCTTAAAATTTCTAATTTATCACAAAGTACAAATAGTTCTTCTTTTTCTTTTTCACATTGTAATTTGTTTTTTAGAAATTCTTCTCTTATAAATTTAGGTAAGTTTTCATAGTCTATTACTTTTACTCCTGAATCTGATGTATATATATATTCTAGTCCTCCGATTTTCTGCAATTCGAACTTCAAAGTTATATCTATTTGGAAATTCCATGTTTAATATAAATAATGCTTTTATTAGTTTATAAAATCTTACTGCTTCTTCCTCATTATTTAATACTATTTTATATATACTGTTTACCTTTTCATATACGTTAGTATCTCCGAACTATTTGAAAACTCATATTTTCTTGTTTGTCATATACTTCATATACAAGAGGCCAGTTTTTTGTAAATTGCCATAGATATTTTTCTATGTCTTCTACTTGTGATTTTGTGAAATATCTTTTTGAATAGTCTAAATGACTTATTGGAACAAATATCATTTTGTCTATACCAGTTTTTTCATATTGTATTTGTTCTTTTATCAGATAAAAAAGGCAAGAGCAGTCTAAATCTTCTATTGGAGCTATCATATAATAGTTTTTTGAATATTCCGAATAATATATTTGCCATAAATAATTTTCTTCATATTTAACTTTAAATGGTATATTCTCATTTAATTTCTTTTGCTCTTCTTCTATTTCTTTAATCTCATCTATTTTCATATCTTGTATCATTTTTAGAAATATTGTGTGTTTTAGTATGCCTTCTTCTCCTTCTGGTAAAAGATATGTGTATAGAGGGGATGCCATTTTGCTTTTTTCTTGCAAGCTATTTAGTCTATTTGCTTTTGTTAGTAATATTTTTATTTTGCTTATTGGTACATATTTATATACTTTATACTTTTTTTCTTCATAGCTTCTTGCTGATGTAATTTCTGTATCTGTTGTTCCTATTAGTATCTTTGGTATATTGTTTAAATCTAAATTTAAATATTTTAATTTTTCTTCCATATCTTTTGTTTTTTCTCCCTTTACGCAAAATGTAATATTATCTTTATATTTTACTATATTTGAGGTTAGAAATCAATAGAAAAAGGGTTAAGAATTTATTATTTTTGTAACAATTCAGTGCTCATACTGTAATATCTAAATTAAAATTGCAAAGAAATTGTTACTATAAAAACATCCCATAAATTAGCTTTATTTTGCTAATTTATGGGTATTTCTTTATAGATAGCTTATTTATTTGCTATATGATAATCTGCTCCGGTTATTTCCTCCTTCAGTAATACTACATGATGTTAAAGGAATTGAGACTATTGGTCTTAAGGCATTACTAGGGACTGCATCATAATATGCAGAGTTTACAGTTTCGTCTCCCCATAGAAAACCTTTTGAATTGCTTCTATTCATCGCATATAATCCAAACTCACTCGTTGGTTTTCCAACTCTAGTAAATCTCGATGAGAGCCAATATTCTTTGCAATTAGACGGACATACAGCCAATTCATAATATATTCCATTTTTCCATTGTTCTTCTTTTTTTTCTTCTGTAAAACCTACATTCCAATGTGAATGAATAACATTTATAGTTCCACTTCCTCCACCATATCCTAGTATCCAATCTTGTTGATAACTTCTATTTGAGAAAGGTAGTCTATCTTCTTTATCCATTTCTCCCCATAATTTTGGGTAACGTCCATTTCCATCTTTATTTTGAAAAACTGTTACTCCATTAATTCTTTCATTTTCCGTTCCCTTATTAAGTGTTGAATTCACATAGTTAACTTTTGTTTCTTCTTCTATATCCTCTATTTTCATATTTCTTACGACTATACCAGTATATTCATTATTTGTATAATTTGTACTACATATGTCGTCTAATAATTTTACTCCATTATTATATCCATTAAATGAAGCTAATATTACTTTTGATGTGGTCGGTTTATTAGATATTAGAATTATTTTTCCATCTTTTATTTTCCAAATTCTCCATTTTAAATCTTCTGTATCATATGTTTCTGGATTTGTTCTTCCTGCTAACTGGCTTATTGTATATGTCTTAGTTTCATCATTGTTATCGCTTATTGGACTTTGATAAGGTTCTCCTTTAGGTTCATAATCTATGTATTTTCCTAAGTAGCTATTTGGTCTCATATTGTCAAGATTTAACGTTCCATCTGGATTTTTTATACTTCCTCCACCATTTCCATATAAATAATCTCCTATCACACTTGAAGCTTTATCTATATCATTTTTTTCTTTGTTCTGAGCTGCTTCATATTGCTCTGCTCCTTCTATTGTTTGATTTACTATGTCATGTTCAACTACCGATTTTATTGCAACTGCTGCTAATATTATTAATATTATTATTGTTATTAGTAGTGCTACTAGTGTTATTCCTTCTTCTTTTCTTAGTATTTCTTTCATTTTTTCTTTTGTCTCCTCTCAATTTATTTTTTCTTATTATATTGTTTCTTTGTTTTTTGTTTCAATAAATTCACTATTTTTAGCTTATAACTTATTGACATAACAATTTTAAAGGAGACTAAAAATGTTTCTCTTTAGCTTTTTTTAATTTTTATGATAAATTGTATATAGTAGGTGAAATGAATGTGATTACAGGTAAAATTATGATTAAATTAGACTCATATCTAAAAGCTCTCAAATATTAGTTATTTCTAATATCTGAGAGCCTTTTGCTTATTTTATTATCTTTGGTTTTACTTAAGACAAAATTTCTCTTTTACTATCTTTTTCTTTATATGCGTATACAGGTTTTCCAAAAATTAGCTCATTTAATTTCTTTTGCATTTCCATTATAACTATTGGAACAAGTGATATTCCTGCAATGGTTAACCATTGTATGTTATTTAATGGAACTAAGTTAAATATTTCTCTTACATTTGGAATAACTACTATTCCGCACTTGCATTATGATTCCTGCCACAAATGCTAAACATAGATATTTGTTTTTTAAGATTCCACATTTAAATATTGATTCTTCACTTCTTATGTTAAAACTATGTACCATCTCTATTAATCCGTAGGGTAACAAATGCCATTGTTCTTGCAACTTCTAGCCCATAATATTTGTTTGCAAAGCTAAATACTAGTAGTGTTAGAACTCCAAGCATTGTGCCTTCTACTATTATTTTGCTCCATAATCCATCTGCAAATATACCTTTTCTTGCATCTTTTGGTTTTCTATTCATTATGTCTTTATCTTCTGGCTCTAGTCCTAAAGCTATTGCTGGGAATGAGTCTGTAACTAAGTTTATCCACAAAAGCTGTATTGCAAGTAGTGGTGAGTTCATTCCTAAAAGTAAGCCTATAAATATTGTTACAATTTCGCCAATGTTTGTTGCAATTAAGAAATGTATTGCTTTCCTTATGTTCTCATATATTCCCCTTCCTTGTTTTACCGCTTCTACTATTGTTACAAAATTATCATCTGTTAAAATCATGTCTGATGCATTTTTTGCAACGTCAGTTCCGATTTAGCCCCATTGATACTCCGTATATCTGCATTTTTTAATGCTGGTGCGTCATTTACACCATCTCCTGTCATTGCAACTATTCTTCCTGTGCTTCTAAATGCTTTTACTATTCTAACTTTGTGTTCTGGCGAAACTCTTGCAAATACACTATATTTCATAATATCTTTTTCTAAAACATTTTGTGGTATTTTATCTAACTCTTTTCCAGTTATTGCAAGTGTGTTTTTTGTTAATATTCCGAAGGTCTTTTGCTATTGCCTTTGCTGTTTGTATATGGTCTCCTGTTATCATTACCGTTTTTATTCCTGCATTTTTGCAAGTTCTTATTGCATTTTTTACTCCTTCTCTTGGAGGGTCTATCATTCCGAATTAGTCCGAACAAAAATTAAGTTTTGCTCTATAGTTTTATCTTCCATATTAGATGGCAATACTTCTACATCTTTATATGCAACTGCAATTACTCTTAAAGCCTTATCAGCCATATTTGAATTTTCGTTTAATATTTTATCTTTACTGCTAATGCTTAAACTATTTACTTCTCCGATTATCATAGATTTTTTCACATCTATTTAGCAAAATATCTACTGCACCTTTTGTTATAACTCTATATTTATTTCCGTATTTTATGAACTGTTGTCATTAGTTTTCTTTCAGAATCAAATGGTATTTCTGATACTCTATTTGGTAAATCATTTTTATTTATCCCTACACTTAATGCTCTACTTACTATTGCATTTTCTGTTGGGTCTCCTGATATTTCTCCTGTATTTGATATAACGCTATCTGTACACATTGTTCCTAATTCCAAAACGAACTCTGAATTTCCAAATGTTTCTACAACTTGCATTTTATTTTGTGTTAATGTTCCAGTTTTATCTGAGCATATTATGCTGCTACTTCCTAAAGTTTCAACTGCTGCAAGTTTTCTAATTATTGCATTTTTCTTTGCCATTTTGGTTACACCTATTGAAAGCATTATTGTAACTATCGCAGGTAGCCCCTCTGGTATTGCTGCAACTGCAAGTCCTATTGATGTCATGAACATTTCACGTACTGATATATGTTTTATTATTCCTATTAAAAATATAAATGCACATATAAATAAGCATACTGTTCCTAAGCTTTTTCCTACTTCTTCTAGCTTTCTTTGAATTGGCGTTTGTGGTGCTTCATCTTCTGTTATTGCTTTTGCAATTGCTCCTACTTTTGTCTCCATTCCTACTTTTGTGACTATTGCTTTTGCATGTCCATTTGTAATCATTGTTGTTGCAAATGCCATATTTATCATATCTGCTTGACTTGCATCTTCTTTTAATATTGCATTTTCATCTTTTAAAACTGGAACTGTTTCGCCGAGTTAGAGATGATTCATCTATTTTTAAATTATAGCTTTCTATTAGTCTACAGTCTGCTGGCACATAGTTTCCGGCTTCTAATATTATTATATCTCCTGGTACAACATCTTCCCCACTTATGTTTATTTGTTCTCCGGTCTCTTATAACTTTTGCAGTTGGTGCTGACATTTTCTTTAATGCCTCTAATGATTTTTCTGCTTTGTTTTCTTGAACTAGTCCCATTATGCTATTTAACACAACTATTGCAATTATTATAATTGCTTCTATATAATCGCCTGTCCCATCTATTTTTGCCATAACTGCTGAAACTACTGCTGCAGCTATTAAAATGATTATCATAAAATCGTTAAATTGCCCTATAAATCTTAAAAATAGGTTTTTGGATTTTTTCTTAGTTAATATGTTTTTTCCATATACCTCAAGCCTTGCCTCTGCTTCTCCTTGTTTTAGTCCCTTCTCAAAATTACTTTTTAAGTTTTTTCTTAAGTCTTCTTTAGATATCGTATGTTCCATTTTCGTATCTCTCCTTTTCCTTTTGTTTTTATAATATATATTAGACAAGTTTCTATTTTATGATTATTCGGGTTTGATTTTATCAAGAAAATAAAAATGTGTATTAAGTCTATGTTAATAATTCTAAATTTTTATTTCTTTTCATATAATTTTGTTATGATTAAGAAAAAGGTTAGAACTAATTTCATATTTATACATTTACGAAAAAACGCCCTTACTATTATTTTTGTTTTATTTGCAATTGGTCTTATTTGTTTTTCCAGAGATAATTTAGCAGCTTCTAAAGAGGGGCTTATTCTTTGGGCAACCTCTGTTGTACCTGCTCTTTTGCCATTTTTTATTGCATGTGAACTTCTTAGTTCTACTGATATTATTGATATTCTTGGTAAGAAATTAAGTAAAATAATGAGACCTCTTTTTAATGTTCCAGGAGAAGGAGCTTTTCCTCTTGTTATGGGTATTATTAGCGGATACCCTGTTGGTGCAAAAATTGTAACTAATTTTAGAAAAAATGGTATATGTACGAAAGAAGAATCTGAAAGACTTATTACTTTTACTAATAATTCTGGCCCTCTTTTTATTATTGGAACCGTTCGGTATTTCTCTTTTTGGAAATACAACTATTGGGCTTGTCTTATTCTTGACTCATCTTTTAGCTTCTTTAACTGTTGGAATTTTATTTAGGTTTTGGAAATTTAAGAAAAAAAGTAGTTCTGAAAAATATAGTAATTATAAGTCAAATTTAAGCAAAAAATTACCCCCAACGTTTGGCAATTTAGGGGCTATTCTTCAAAGTAGCATTATGAGTAGTATAAATACTATTTTCATGATTGGCGGATTTGTTATGCTTTTTAGTGTTATTATTTCTATATTAAATAATGCTAAAATATTTGATTTATTAGGATTATTTGTCAGTCCTTTCTTAGATAAAATAAATCTTCCTTCTTCTTTTGCAAGTGGATTTTTTGCTGGAATAATTGAACTTACAAATGGTGTAGCTGTTATTTCTTCTATTCCATTTAAAGCAATTTCTGTAAATATGATTATTTGTGCATTTTTATTAGGTTTTGGGGGAATTTCGATTTTACTTCAAGTTTTAAGTATTACATCATCTTCTGATATTTCTATAAAACCATATATTATTGGAAAACTTATGCAAGGAGCATTTGCGGCTTTATATACATACCTTCTTATTGCAAATTTTTCTTTTTTGAACTTTGATATTTAGACTATCTATAATATCTTGTGCAATATCTATTATTACAGCCGCATCCACACCCTGTGTTATTTTCATTTCCATTATTATTGTTGTTATTATTGCAATTTGTATTATCATCATCATTTATTAGATTCAAAATTACTCTTGTTATTGTTGCAGCTACAAGGGCAAGAATTGTATAAAGAATTACAAATATTAAAAACATTGCATCAAATGCTGCAAATGCTACAATTAAATATATTGCAAAAGCAAGTAAAGCTACTGCTATTGGATTTTTTAATACTGTTTCTAATATACTTGCTATAATTATTGTTGCAACTGGAAGAGCAAATAGTAATAATGCAAGATTACCCATAATATGTATCTCTCCTTTTTTTAATGACTTTATACATATTATGAGAAATATGGTCTTTTTGTTACTAGTATTTTACTTCTACTAAATACAGTCCATGTGCTGGAAGTGTTTTTCCTGCTCTTTGTCTATCCATGGAATTTATTATTTCTGGTATGTCATCTTCTTTTATTTTCCCGAATTCCTACTTCTACAAGAGTTCCTGAAATTATTCTAACCATATTATATAAAAAACCATTTCCTGTAAGCTCTATTATTATTCTATCCCCTCTTTTTTCTACTTCTGCTTTATATATTGTTCTTACGCTGCTTTTACTGCTTGTTCCACTTGCTTTGAATCCTTTAAAATCATGTGTTCCTTCAAAATGCTTTGCAGCTTTTTTCATTTTATCAATATCTAAAGCTTGTGGAATGTGATATTCTAGAGCTCTTAAGAGGCTGCTTCCCTCTTCTGAATTGTTTATTATATATCTATATGTTTTTTCTTTACAATTATATCTTGCATGAAAATTTTCTTCTACTTCTTCTACTTTTTTTATTAGTATAGAATTTTTTAAATTTGCATTTAATGCTTTTTTTAGAGTTTCTGCTTCTAGTTTACTTTCTGTTTTAAAATTTGCAACTTGTCCGAAGACTGTGTACGCCTGCATCTGTTCTTCCGAGATGCATTTAGTTCTACATCTTCTTTTGTGATTTGTTTAATTGCTTTTTCTATTTCTCCTTGAATGTTTAGTTTATTTGGCTGTTTTTGCCAACCACCAAACTGAGTTCCATCATATTCAATTGTTAATTTTATGTTTCTCATACTTACTCTCCGTTTACTTCTACCATTTTATATTTTATTTTTTAATTTTTATTTCAAATATTGGTACAGCCTTGTTACAGCCTTGCGAATTTATTTTATTGTTCCAATTAAATTCATCTTGTATCCCACACCTATATATCTTATACGAATATCTTTTGAATATATGTAACAATATTCTATCTAATATATTTAATCCCATATTGAACCTCCTTATGAATTTAGATTGGAGATATCTCTTTATAATATTATACCATATTATGTAGTTTAAAATAACTATACTGCGTGTTAGGTATTGATATAGATATTCCTTATCATAAGTAGATTTCAAGGTTCGACATTTTTCTACTTTTTTCTACTTTAAATCATTTATTAAATCTTCCATATAATTAGATGCATCTTTTCCTGTTTTTATTTCTGCTTTTGTTTTCTCTATGTAATTTATGGCCTCTTGATACTTTTCATCTTCTATAAGTTTATTTATATTATCTAACGAATCAATAATATTTTTGCTCATACAATAACACCTCTTTTGTTTTTATTGTTGGTGTTGTTATATCATTTTGTACCTATTTTGTAAATTAGGTATCATATATTAAACTGAAATGTATGGTAGTTAAAATAAATCATACTTTGTTTTACAATATCTATAACGAAGGTGAGGTGAGAAAATGATATATGTACGAGTAAATGAAATTTTAAAAGAAAAAAAGAAAACGAAGTATTGGTTTATTAAAAATATGGAAGGAGGCTACCAATCATTATCTCATTTAATGGATAACATTACTACTGGAATAAAATTTGAAACACTAGAAAAAATGTGCATAATTTTAGATTGTGAACCTGGAGATATTATTGTTAGAAAAAAATCCATTAGAAAGAAGGTTAATAAAAATGAGTAAACTTCTAAAGCAATATGAGGAACTAAAGAAAAAAGATCCTAAAAAAATATATATTTTTAAAGTTGGTATTTTTTATAATATATTAAACGAAGATGCAAGACTAGTTTCAAAAGAAATCGGCCTAAAACTAACTGACTTAAGTCCTGAAATAATTAAATGTGGTTTTCCTGTCGCTACACTTGAAAAATACACAAATCTATTAACAGAACATAAGATAAAATTTGAAGTTGTATCTAATCAAACATCTTCTAATCAACATACTTCTTATGAGCAAATTATTAATAAAATACGAAACATTAATTTAGATAATACAACTTGCAAAGAAGCATTTGATATATTATATACTATACAACAAAATTTGAAAAATATACAATAAGGGAGATAAAATCTCCCTTTTATATTATTGAACATCTGATTTATATACCCAAGACATAATTTCTTGTAATAGTACACCATCAGGATGTGTGTTTCCACTTCCTACTTGCATTATCGTATAAGTCTTTCCTTTTATATATGAAGGAATTGTTTGTCCTGTGCAATATTTAGAAGCAGATGTTTTTAATGTGACTTTTTGGCCTTTTGAGAAACTTATTGATGCTGCAGGTGTAACAGTATTTGTTGATCCTACTTTTTGTGTATAATCTAAACAGATCCATCCAGCACCTGATTTTAATTTACCCCAATTTCCTTGCGTTTCAACTATTGTATATGTTCCTTTATCTCTAATGCAACCTACTATTGAATTATTTGTTCCTGCACCACTTCTAATATTTAAAGCATCTGTTGTTACTTTTACTAAATATGAATTACTTGTATTTTGTGTTGTTTGTGTTGTTTGTGTTGGTGCTGCAGGTGTTGTATTTCCATCTAGTTTTGCATTAACTTCTTTTACTAATTGTGGGAATCTATCTTGTAAGTATTTTCCTGGACAACTTGTGCTTGCGAACATATTATGTCTTGTTAAACTTCCGTTTTTTGTACCATCATATGTAAGTCTAAAATTATATCTTTTACATATATCTACACATAAATTCACAAGTGAGTTCCAAGCTGCAGCAGATACTGGCCACTCTCCACCTGTAGAACTATTAGAAACTTCAATTGTAATTGCTTGACAGTCATTTTCACTATTACTTGATGTCCAAGCCCTGTTTTCTTCTCCAACATAACAGCCTATTCTTCCATCGTTGCCAATACCATAATTTGAACTTGCTTGTCTGCCTGCTGCTTGGAATATTCTACCACATTGTTCTGCAGATAAAACACCTGCCATATGGTGTATTGTTATTTTGCAAACTTTATGTCCTTTTCTTCCTTGTGTATAATTACCTAAATTTGCCTCTACTACTACATTTGTTAATCCTGATTTAATCATTTTCGTTTTCCTCCTTTCCGTTTGTTAGTTCTTGTTTCATTTCTTCAGTTAATTCGATTTCTTCTTCCATAAAAAATCGCTCCTTTCTTTATAAAATTAAAAACAGGAAGATTTTTAATTTTTCTTCCTGTTTTATATAAATATCAGAATTTTTTTCTGATATTGAAAAAAAAACGGCTTGCGAGGTTGCGTTTTAAGCCGTTTTTTATTCTTGGGTGGTATCATTTATTGTCTTACTTTCGTTCTTTTTAGTGAAATAATATGTAAATGCTGATGATGTTATGGAACTAAAAAGAGTAAATACTATTTGAAATATATCCCAATTTCCTTGTATGGCCATTATTATTATAAGTGCTACTAATGTCAAAGTAACTGTGACCGTAACAAAACTTTTTAAATCATTCCACGCTTGTTTCATAAAGACTCCTTTCTAGTGTACTCCCATTCCACTTTTTAATAAAGCAATTCCTATTCCAATTACTCCAGTAATAACTGCTGCTGCAACTGTTCTAGTAATCCACTTTAATCTTTCGTTTATTTCGTTAATTTCTTTTTCATTTTCTTTAGATAAATTGTATGCTTCATCAGACTTATCTTTTACTGACTTATAATCATCAAGTTTTGTTTCAATTTTAGTTAATCTTGTTAATACTTCAGTTTCAAAACCTTGTTCCATAGTTAAAGACTCCTTTCTTTGTATTTTAGTCCAAAAAAATAACGCCTATTAAGCGTTTATTTGTAATCCTCTCCAGTTATTTCTTTGTACTCTTCTTTTGTTATCCATTTTCCAACAGCATTATAGGTTCTTGCTTTGTTCCATATTCCATTATCATAATAATTTTTTACTTTTTCAAAATTTTTACTCATAATTAAGCCTCCTCTAAATCAATATCTGCCATCATTGCTAAATACTCTATATCACCTTGCATTTTTCTTTCTTTTAATTCTGCTTTAGATAATTCTCTTAATACAAAATAGTAACCATCTTCATAATGAACTATTTGTACTAATTCCATATGTTCATATTCTTGTTTTATTTCTTGACCATCTTCTGATCCTTCTATTATAACTTTGGATAATTTTCCTTTGAAATCATCTTCAGTAAGTTTTGCCTCTGATACATAGTTGTTTCCATTTAGTCTAAGGTTTTTAATTTGTGTTCCATCAGATAGCGTAATTTTCCATACCCTTGATTTTTCCATCTTGGTACCTCCTTAAATAAATCATAATATAATTGAGACATATTTTCTATTTGCTTCATTGACATATTTTTATAATTCGCTGTCATCCAACTTTTAAATATATTCTCAATTTCTTCATATTTTAGTCTATTATTATTTAGTAATCTTTTATAAGCCTTTAGTTTTCTTCGTTCTCTAGTAATTGCTTTGGGATGTATTTTTCTAACTACTCGGCCTGTTTCTGTCAATTTATATTGCAATTGTAAAACTCTAAATGGTTGAGACAATTTGCATAGATGTGTTTTTTTAGGATTAATTATTAATCCTAGATTATCTGCAATTTCTTTTATTTCTTTTAATAATTGTTTTAAAAAATCTTTGTCTTTATGAATTATATACATATCATCTGTATATCTTCCATAATATTTAATACCTTTTACAACTTTAATATAATTGTCAATTTTGGTTGGATAAGAAATACCAATATTTTGTGATGGTTGGCTTCCTATATCCACTCCTCTTCCATTTTTATTGTCTATATTAAATATATCAAATAGATTTTTTAAAATCCATAATGTAATTCGTGCTTCTCCTGGATCTACATCTTTTAAAAATGATTGCATAGTTTCTAAACATAAATTATGAGGAATACTTGCATAATATCCACTAAAATCTATTAATAGTACATAGCCATCATTATTTTTATACTTTCTATAATATTGATGTAAATGTACTTCTAATCTTTTTCTGTGAAATGCTACTCCTTTATTTTTTTGACTTGCTCCATTATCATATATTAAATAAGGAGAAATAGCTGGACTTAAAATTTCATCGCAAAGTAAATGATTTATTGTTTTATCAATCATTCCATTTGTTGTTATATTTCTTATTTTGCCTCTTTCTTTTATTACAAACTTTTTTCCTTTTGTTGGTTTGTATTTCCATTCTTTTAAATCTTTTACAAGTATTGCTGTTTCTAATAATTGATTCATTTCAAAGAGTTGTGTTTGATATTTAAAAGGTGCACTTTTTATTGCTTTTGTTCCTGCTTCATATATTTTATTAGCATCATAAAAAATATTCATAAAAAATCACTTTAATAGTATTACTGGACTTATCCAAATACATAATGATTAGTATTTATCAATTTTTACTAATTGAAGGGATAATCTTTCCTTTCCTTTCCCATTACCATACTGTGGAAACTTAGTCCATAAAATTTTGTATGGGTGTGAAATCAGGACGCACACCGTTAGCGTTCGAAGCGTTGTTATTGTTCGCATTACCGTTGTTGTTCACATTAGCGAAGTTCGAAGAAGAAACCACATATAAAGATTACCCACTAATTATTTTTTTATATTTTTTAAAAACCTATTGTCGGTTTGTCGGAGTGATTTTATCATATTAAATTCTTTTTGAATTTCTAATACTAAATTTATATATTTATTAAGATCTGCATATAAGCATTCTCCTGCATATTGTAATTCATCTTGTAAAGCATTACAACACGCCATTGCTCTATCCATTTCCAATCTTCGTTCTTCAAATTCTGACATATATGTTGGAAATATTGTATTTGCAATTCTTAAATGCCTACTTATTCCTGTTGCAAGTTCTATAACATTATCTGTTAATCTATTGATTTGACTTCGATAAAATTTATACATATTGTCTTTGACTCTTTTTTGTTCTTCTTCAGGTAATTCTTTTATTCTATTATTTATTTTATCTTCTATTTTAGAAAATGTTATATAAAAATTGTTTTCTGCTAAATTTGTTACTGCTTGTCTTATCATATACGCATTATGAATTGTTTGTAATTTTGATTCACTTCTTTCACTCTTTTTTATATCCGACATAACCTAATAATACTATTTCTCCTTTACTTAATTATTCGCAAAAGATTGTATCACTTTTTTTTCATCAATTTAACTCTACTAAACAATCACTATATTATAAGACAGGGCATAAAGCCCTGTCAGATGTCTGATTAGTAGATTAGGAAAGCAGGACGCACACCGGCAGCGATCGAAGCGTTGGTAGCGGCCGCAGCACCGCCGTTGGCCACACCAGCGAAGCTCGAAGAAGAAACCACATCCCTTAGCCAATACCAGTATCTTGCGTTGTTGTCATCTCTCGCTATTATTTTACTTGGATTTAATCTGAATAATGATAATTGTGACTTATCAATTCCAGTTTCATATCCACTTGAACCCCATACATCGTGGCCATAAACCATACTTTCATTCATAAGTTCTATTGTAGAATCATACCACGTCCATCCTGTTGATTTACCATCTGCAACTGCATTTGTTAATAATTCTTTGTGACTTAAAATATGATTTGAAGTAAAGTCATTTTGAATTACAGTTTTAAATGGTGCTAAATAATTTGTGTACATTTTACTGCCAAAATAACCTCCAGTTGTAATATTGGTATCATTCATTTTTGCTGTTCCCATTATTCTTTCAGGAATCATTAAAATATGTTGTTTTGTACATTCAGTATCTCCACAATATAACCTATAATTAATATCTGCAACTAAATATTTCTTTTTGCTTACCTTTCCTATAACATAGTCTCCTATAAATATATCATCAAAAGTTCCTGCAGCAATTTGCTTTGACAGAGTACCATCATAAAATAAATCTGTTATATCTTTTCCCCTATAAATTGAATTGTGTGCTCCTGCATTTGGTGCAACAACTATTGATTTTAAATTAGCAAATTTTGCATCATAATCATCTGTAAGTTCTTGTGCTTTTTCAATCAAATCTTCTTCAGTAACATATACTGTACTTGGATCAACAGTTATTGTTACATTGTTCGCATTATCAACTGTTATAATCATATCGTAATAATGCTCTTTTTTTTCTGATATTGAATTATTTATATATTCTGCTTCTTCTCCATAGTTTATATATGCAAATAATACTTCGTCGTTTGTATCAGGATCAATAGCATATAAACCTAATTCTCTTAACCAGAATCCTTCTTCAGCATCAGTATTTTTAAATAACCCTCTAACAGTAACTTGTGTGTCTGTTTCCCTTGCTATTTTTGTAATAGCAAATTCCAATTTAGGAGAATTTAAATCTGTTAGAGCTTTTATTTCTTCTACACTTCCACTTTCTAGCGAACCATCTCCAATTTGAAACCTTGAAAAACTTAAGGTTTTTGATTGTAAAGTTTTTGCTGCTAAAATTGCTCCTTGTGTAGTTATGTATGTTATTCCATACGCCATTTTTTATTCCTCCTCTACTAAATGAATATATTTCCTATGAACAGGAATAATCCCTATGTTGTAATTCATAGGGACTTCATTTTTATCTATTATAACATCCATATTCATAGGTAATTTTATATAAGAATCACGAATTAACATTGCACCAAATTTATATGGTAGATCTAATATAATTGAAATTTCTTCAATATAATTATTGATATCATATAATATTTTTTCTAGTACATTGGCCTGTTCGTAATTCATTGTATTGTTGTAAATTATTGTTTCAGTAGTTAATGCATAGCAAAATTCTTTTAATGTATCTATATTGCTTCTTATTCTATCTATATGTTTTCTTGTTGGATAATCTTTCATATTCCAATTAGTTTTTATTACTAATGTTTCAGAGAAGCCATATTTTACTAAAATATTTTGCAAGTATTCACACCAGGATTCAATTCTATTTAAGTCTATATAATTATAACTTCCTTTTAAATGTGTGCTACTTCCTGGATTATTTAATGCTGTTTCTACATCACTTGCTGATCTATCATATATTAAATCATCCATTGCTTACCTCCTCTCGAATATAAACATTTCTTACTAACATAGATGCATATTCTTCTTTTAGTTTTGCTTGCCTTAATACTGTCAATAATCTTACTCTTGCATTTATTTCTGCGCTTGCTAAAAATCCACCAGTTAAGTCTATATCTAATTTATTAATATGGCCAACTAATTGTCTACTAAAATCATTACTTTCTATTGCAACATCTTCTGTTAAACTTTCGCCTTTTAAAATAAAATCAAATTCAGTTTTGTATGTCTTTTGATAATAATCTAATACTTTTTTAGCGATTGTTAGTGCATTATTTTTATTAATAAAATATGCTGATTCTATATTTAAAGTATTTAGTTTGCTTGCTGTTCCTATATCTTCAACTTTTGCTGATATTTCCTGTGTACTATCTATATATTTATGGCCAATAACAATAACTTCTTTTTCACTTGTGCAATTTATGATTGCATAATTACAATTAGATTCTTTTATTGTTCCTTCTGCACACGACAAGTTATATACTGGATTATCAAATAAAATCCTATTATCGCCTTTATTTAGTATTCCCTTAAATACTTCTTCTGCTTCAGATCCTTGCATATAATTATGTGCTGTTACTGCCACTTCTGTAACAATTTCATTTTGTTCCACTTTTTTTGTACCTTGAAATATATTAGTTTGTTCAATAGTATTATTATCTTCTTTATCTATAATTGTATATATTTTTATTTTGTCACTTCTGCTGCAGTCAGCAACTGCACCAACAGCAAAAACAAGTTGTTGTAATGCTTGTCTATGTGTGCAAATAGGAATATATCCTGTCATCATTATTCCTTTTAAATCTTCTTGAATTTCATAGTTTTCTTCAGCTACATTTGCTGATTCCATTAAAAGATTTATTATATTTTCAAAAGGTACATTAACATACATACCACCATAAAATGTTGTTTTATCTATTATTCCTATTAGATCTATTGCATCAAATTCCATAATTTTATTATCTGCATTTTTCCAGGTATCAAGATAAAATGTACCCATATCGATTTCTTTTCCTTCTTTTAATAAGAGTTCTTTGACTTTAAATGCTTGTCTTTGCTGTAATAAACTATAAAACCCTGTTGGATTTATAATATTAAATTCATCATCTTCAGAGTAAACTTTAAATCCTAAAGTATTTATACTAACCTCCGAACTTAATAAATCCATTTCTTCCAAAATGTTTGCACTTATTAAATTATCACCTTCAAAGATTTTATTTGCTCCATATAATATCTGATATAATTTCAAATATCTATATGGATTATTTGTGCTGTAAAAAATAATTATTATTTTTTGATAATTTTCAACAATATTATTACAAACATATTGGTAATTATCAGGATAAAAATCGCTATCATTTATTAACTGATTATCTTTATCGTAATATGTTATATTTAAATGATTACAGTAGTCTCCTGCCTTACTAAATAAAAAAGTTAAACCTAAACTACTATGTGGTTCAGTAAAACTAATTACTAATACAGGAGGCTTTTCAAATATTCCTGATTCATTACTTATACTACTAGACCATAAACACATATTGTCTAATTCTTCAGGCATTAATTCAAATGTTCCATCTAGTGCAAATTGATTTTTTTCTAATGTACCATATTTTACTTCTTCAATATCATTTCGTTTTAGATCTTCTAGATCAACAAAATTTTGTTTATCTGCAATACTTAACTGACTGTCTGATTTTGCTGTAACATCAATAAATCCAAATTCTATCTGTGTTTTTGTTTTCATAGTTATCAACTCCTTGCTGGCCTTTTAGCCGTGAAGTTTACAGTCATATCTTTTCTATATGCTTTGCCATCTTTAAAATCGTAAATCACTCTTGAAACATTATTAAAATAGGCCTTAAATTCAAGATTAGCAATTTTGACAGTATGAAATTCCTCTGGTTCTGTTAGTTTATTCCATAATCTTTCATATTCATCATAATTACTATCAACTTGAGGTTCGAACTTAATGTCAGTAAAATTAAAGTACACACCTATTAGTTCTCTTTTTAGATCTCCGTCATCTGTTCTATTTGCATATTTATCTAAAAAGTCTGCTGCTTCTTTTATATTTGCATATACACCAATATTATATTGTTTTCCATCAAGTAATATAAAATCGTATTTTTCTGCCATTATGTTGCACCTCCTATAATTAATTTGTTACCTTTTCTCTTGCTTTCTCTATCTAATTCAGGTTTTAATACTCTTACTAATTGTGACATTGTACCATTAAAGTTAAGTATAATATTTTGTGCTTGAGTATTATTGCTTTGATTATTATTATTTTGATCTTGGAACATTTTTAAAGCTGTCAAAACCATATCTAACATTTTATCTTCAGGTGCAACAACTTCGCCTTGATGTTTATTATCACCAATAACTGCTAATTGAGGTGTATTTGCTTTTACATAACCACCTTGTGCAAGTCTTGGTAAATTCAATTGATTTAATTTTCCTATATTAACTCCTGGTATTGCATTAATTACATCAATAGCACCATTTATCATATTTACAAATTTGTTTACTATACCTTCTATCATTCCAAGAACGCCATTTATTCCACTTTTTACTGCTCCACTTATTGCATCCCCTATTTTTGTACCTAATGCACTAAATGTATTTTTGATGTTGTTCCATATGCCACTAAAGAAACTTCCAATATTTCTAAATATACCTGTAATTCTGTCATAAGCAGTTTGAAAATTATTTATTATTCCGTTTTTAATACTACTTACTGCATTACTAATACTATTTTTAATTCCATTCCATATATTAGAAACTGTATTTTTTATTCCATTGAATATATTTGAAATAACAGTTTTTATTGCATTAAATACGGTTGTAATAATACCTTTTATAACATTTATTACTGTTTCTATTATCCCTTTAATTGCGTTCCATACAGCAGAAACAACACCCTTAATCGCATTCCAAATTCCTGTAAAAAATGTCTTTATACCTTCCCAGGCTTTGTTCCAATCTCCTGTGAAAATACCAACAATGAAATCTATTAAACCTTTAAAAGTTTGTATAATTCCATCAATTGTATCTGTAATAGCACCAAATACATTGCAAATTGTGTTCCATAAACTTTCGAATATTGGAACTAATACAGGAAGAATATTTTGTATGATCCAATCAATAACTGGTTTTAAAATATTATTCCAAAGAGCCGTTACTGCATCTGCTATACTTCCAATTAAACCTGCGACATTATCTACAAAAGGTTTTAAATGTGTATTCCATAATTCATTGAATTTTGTTGCTAATCTCTCCAACATAGGTGCAACATAAGTGTTATACGCATCTAGGAATTTTCCAAATGTATCACTTATTCCTGTTTTTAAGGCTTCCATTAGAGGATGAATATGTTGATCATAAACTTTATTCCATTTATCTCCAACATAAGTCATTGCAGATGCTAATGTACTTGTAAAGCTTTCTATTGGCTTCATTGTATTTTCAATAGTAGTTTTTATTTTATCTGCATTATCTATAATTGGTTGGAATAATATTCCCTTTAAATCAAGCACAAACTTTCCACATAATTCTTGGATACTCATAAGTGGATTAGCAAATATTGCAATTATATTAGCACCGATTTGTTTTGCTGTATCACTTTTAAATACATCTGATATTTCTCCTAATGCTTGAAATAAATTACCTGTTAAAGTTAAATCTTTACTTGAAATATCAAACATTTTACATATATGGCCTTTTATTCTTTCGACATTTTGTGACAAGTATTTATCTATACTTCCAACTAATCCTTCAGCAAGATTTATTCCTATTCTTGCTACAGAACCTGTGACCTGTCCAAGTGTAAATAACAAAGTTTTTACCCAATTTTCTGCTGCACTTAATACTTTTGGATCTGTCCAAATATTGATTATTGTATCTTTTATTCCTTTTAAATGTCCTATTATTCCATCAAAATTCGTGTCCCCAAAACTAATGTCAAACCCACTTTTAAATATGCCTGCTAATTCTTTTAATCTCCCAATTAAACCATCAAATGCTGATGTATCTTCAGTAATTGTACTTGATACATCTAATGAATCAGTTAGTCCTGCTCCTCCACCAGTGCTTCCACTTCCTGATCCACTTGAATTACTTGTATCTTTCTGTAATACATTTAAATTATCAAATGATGCCAAGTTGTTTGATGCCTTTTTTGCATCTTTTCCTGCTTTTTTTGCACTATCTCCAATACCTGAAATCGCATCAGATGCATCTCCTGCTTGCGTTGCTAAATCACCTATTCCACTTGATACAGTTTCAACACTATCTGCTTTTAATCCAAACATTGCTAGTAAACCTGAAAGTGCTGTAAATAATTTAGTAACTACATTTACTGCACTAGTTATTATTGGAATAAATAATTTTGCAATTGGCTGAATTGCATTTCCTACTGCAGTTTTCAAATTTGTAAATGCTGTGTTTAATTGTGCTAATTTTCCTGAATATGTACTAGCATAAATCGCAGCATCATTACTTTGGAATTTTGTTTCTTCTAATATTCCATTTACTTCTGCTTGTATTTTTTCTGCTTGAGTAAGATTATTTGTTGTCTTGCCTATTGATTTTGCATAATCTTCCCACATTTTTGCCACATTCTTCGTAACACCTGCATTATCAACAACAACTGAATTTTCATTTTTTAAACCTTCTGTTGCTGTCTGTACTGCATCTCCAAGACTATATGTGCTTTGCCTTGCAAATGTAGCACTATTTTTTAAGGCATTCATTGTCTTTTGTATTTGATCTGAATTATAACCTCTTAATGTCAAGTTCTTGTATGCAGCAACTGCGTTATTCAAAGGAACTAAACCATCTGATATATAATCATTAATAAATTGTTTTGCTTTATCAAAACTCTTTCCTTGGCCAGTTAAGATTGAATTTAACCCTATCCAAGCATTAGAAGTTTCAGTTGCTACATTTAGACACTCTTTTCCCCATTTAACAACTGCTGCAACAGAAAAAGCTGCCAGTGCAGCCTTACCTATTTTTAATAATGATGATGAGATTTTAGAAGAAGCCGTATTTGCTTGTGCATCAATATTTTTTAATTGTGAACTAAATTTATTACTATCTAATATTAAACTAAGGTCAATTTCCCCTACATTTGTACTCATTATCTCACCTCACTTTTGGCCATAGATTTAAACATATTTTTTATGCTTTCCATAGCTTGTTCATAATTTTCTTCGCTTATTTGAGATGCTGATTTATTTAGCCATTCATTTCTTATTTTAATTTCTTCAGGAGTGAATTTTTTTAATACTTCAGGATCTTTTTCTTTTCTAATTCTTATAATATTTCCAAGTGGTGTGTCTCCTTTAAGTCCTGCAATATCACTTATTAATTCTCCCCAGTCTAAACTATCTATTTCTTTCCTAATGCTGTACCCATATTGTGTTTTTAAACTTGATGCCACTAAATCCCAATCATCAAATAAGTCATATCCTGGATTGTATGTCGAAGTATTATTGAAATCGTTTCTCCATTTCCTCATAACTTTCCTCATTTACAACTGCTGATAAAGCAATTACGATTGCTTTTAATCCAGGTATAGTAAGCTTCATTTCTTTTATTTCTTTTAGGGCTTCTTTTCCCATTAACATTTCAATCATTTGGTACATAACATCAATAGAAAAATCCTGATCCTTAATTTTCTCTTGTACTAATAAATAATTATCTGCACTTGTATCCACTTCATAAACCTTACCTTCTGCAAGTTTTATAGTTGCTTTTTCTTTTCCTAATTTTGAACTAATATCAATTTGTGACATTTTATTTACCTCCATTTTAATTTTTTATATAAAAAAAGAGCCTCAGTAGATAACTACCGAGGCTTGTTTTTAGGCTGCTGGTGTTATAGTTGGTGCTCCGTCTGACATAACCTCAAACTCTAAAGGTGCAACATTTGTACTATCGCCAGTACCAGCATTTGATACAGAAATAATACAATTGAAACTAACTGTTGTTCCATCTGCAAATTCCCATTCAAATTTGGTTTCTACTGCTTGACCTGTTGCAAATAATTTTGATGCAACATAGTCATTTCCATCATCTCCAACATTTCTTTTTCCTGAAATGCTAATTGAGAAACCTTTACCAGTTTGCATTCTTCTGATCCATCCTTCTGTTGTCATTGGTGTCCATTCCTCTACATTGTTATCCATTGACAAAGAAAATGTTTCGCAGTCTGCAATTGTTTTCATATCTTCAGCTGTAGATTCTCTTCCTTTTGTACCAATTTTAAATATATTATTAAATACTGGATATACTCCACTTGTTACAGTTGCCATAAGCTAATCCTCCTTTTCTTTATTCTCATAATAAAAGATTGCTTGTATAACCCTTTCATAAATGTTTTTGTCGTCTGTACCGACATCAACTGGTTCAGGTATAAGCAATCTTATATAATTTACTTTTATATCATTTATAATAAAATCTTTAGATGTTAATAGTTTATTATAAATTTCTTGTGATTTTTGTTCTGTTTCTTTAGCATTTTTATTCCAATGAATCAAAATACTAACTGACTTTTCAAAAGTTTTGGTATTATCAATTCCACCTATTGCAATATTTGCTTCATTGCTAGTTTTTAATTGATATACACCAATAGACTTATCTTTCTTATTATCCAATTTTCCTATATAACAATTCTCTGAAGCAGTATAATTTAAAGATTTAATCCAATCCCTTATATCTGCTAATCCTAACAGTTTATTCATTATAAACCTGCCTCCTTTTTATAAAATTGTGCAAATGCTTTTTTACAAAAGTCTTTTTCTTTTCCAGTTGTCCAGGGTTCATACCAATTTCCTCTAGCATTTGGATTTTCCTCTTTCGAGAAATTATATTCAGGATGAAAATACATTCTCCTAGAGTATGGTGTAGAAGTAATTAAACTTACTTTTCCTTGCTTACTATTTGAATAATCTTCATATGTATTATCATTCTGCATATTTCCAGTTCTAAACGGCATTACTTGAGCATTTACCACTTCAGTATGTAAAGCACTAACTGTCTTTTCAAGTGAAGTTATAGATGCACGATCTAATTGCTTTATTTTAGGAGCATTTAACTTTATTCTTGAAGTTACAGTTTTCATTACATTATCTCCACTTCAGTAAAATTAACTGTTCCATCAGGATTTCTTGCTTTAGTTCCTTGATATATTGATCTTGTTTCTCCAAATACAGTAACTTGGCCACCAGAAATAACGGACAGTCCAGGAGCAATATCTCCAACAAAATATGCTTTTGCTGTTAATTGAATTATAACTTTTTCTGCAGTTAATACTCTTTTTGCTTTATCCTGGTAATTACACTTTAAATTAGCATCTAGTGCAATTATTGGTTCGCCATCTTCTGTTGTTCCTTCGCCATATAAAACAATATGAATATCTGTTTTACAATCTTTTTCTCTTACTAATTTTGGATAAATCATATTAATACCTCATACATCTACAAGTCAACCCTGTCTGTTCTAATAAACAATAATAATCTTTAGGTATAGCAACACCATTTTGAATTTCAATATTCCAACTTTGTCCAAATCCCATTGATACACCGTTTATAGAATAACTGGTTAATGTAGTTTTTATTAAATCTTCATTTTCATATTCAAAATCAGCAAGTTTGCATATAACTTCCTGTATAATGTCTTGTTGGAATTTAGTTAAATTTTTAAAACCTCTTCCAACAATTCGATTATAAGTTAAAGTATCAATATGCATACTTGCTTCTTTTAGTTTTTCTTCGATTTTATCTTCAGGAATTTTGCTTCCTTTATAGGTACTTAGATAATAGTTTTTATCTGCATAAGATGTCATATAAAACACCTCGCTTATTCTTTGTTTGCTTTTTCAAGTTGTTTTGTTAATTTTTCCACTTGTTTTGTTAACTCTGCATTAGAAGCAGTTAACTCTGTATTAGCCTTTGTTAATTCTTCACTAGTTTTAGTTAACTCTGCGTTCGCATTTGTTAAATCTTCCACTTGTTTTGTTAACTCTGCATTATTTGAAGTATTAGTTTCAGCTTTTACTTTTTCTAATTCTTCTTTTACTTTTGCATATTCACTATAAGCAATTTGCTTTTTATATGAATATTCTTTAAGTTTACCATCTTCGTAAATATCATATCCATCTTCAAGATATCTTTTTTTATCTACTTCATCAATGTTATAAACTTTATTATCTTTTTTTGCTATAAGCATTTAAATCACCTCTTTTTTAAAATTTTTGTACTATATTGCTGAATCTGATTATTCTTCAGCTTCAGCATTTATAATACAAGCAATTTTTAATAATTCATCTAAAGCAAATGAACCATTAAAGTTTCTGTTTTGATATAAATATTTATCAGCAGTTCTGCTATCATGTCCTGGTGTAAATACATTAATATAAGAATATTTATTTCTTGAAACTTGTGCTTCAGGATCTATAAGCATGTAGTTGATTTGTTTAGCACCTTCTGCTACTACACAACCATCAGTAAAGTTATAAGATGTTTTAAATCTTGCTGAAGGTACTGTTACAATTTTCTTAATATCATCAATTGTGTGTACTCTTCTGTCAATATTTTCATTATTTTGAGTAACATTTAATGTTCTTTGGATTCCATCTGCTTCTTTTAATAATTTCTTATAAACAGGTGTACAATATAGTATAACTCTGTCTAGTGGAACTCCTGCCTCTTCTAAAGTGCATAACTTTTCATCAAAGTCTGTTAAGATGTTTTTAGTTGTTATTGCTACATTACTTATAGTAGCACCAACTCTTTTTGCTTCTGCATATATTTTTGAATATGTATAGCAATCTTTTTCTGGTATAGCTTGTGTTGTTTCGAATCTTTTTTGAATATTAGCAATAGATACAACAAGATTTGTTTCATCTACATCTAATGGATCAATTGCAAATTCTATATCTCTATCATGATCTAGTGTTTTGATTTCATAATCATTTGAATAAGAACCTGTATTAAATGCCATTGAATATCTGTTATGATCTTTGTATCCTCCTACTTTTAATTTTGGTAATTTTAATTGTTTACCATTAATAATTTGAATATCTTGATTTGAATTATACAAATCAACTGATGTTAATTCCTTTGCATATAAATCAATTATATGTTGACTAAAAATATCTGCGTATTTTAATTCCATAAAAAATCATCCTTTCTTTTAGACTCCAAAGATATTTTTAAGAACATCATTTGTATTTGGTTGTGAACCATTATTTTCTGCTCCAATCTTTGTAAAGCCTTTATTTTGTGTATTTTGAGATTTTAATTGAGGTAAATCTTCTAAAACCTTTGTTAATGCAGTAGTAACTGCATCTTTTGATACTGCTCCTTTTTCATCAACAGCTGTACTTAAATCAGCCATTTTAATTAAATAAGGAATAGTTTTTGCATCAACCCCTATTTCTAAAGCACATTGATTTGCAACATTTTCAATTTGCATTTTTAATACTTGTGCTTTTAGAGTTGCATTTTCATTTTGTAGGTTTAAGCTATTTTGATTAGCTTCTTTTTCTTTTTGAGCCTTATTATTTTTAAAATCAACAATTGCTGTTTTCATTTCTTCTTCACTTAAACCTTGTTGTTGGAAATAGCTTTTTAAAATGCTATCCTCTGTTTTTGCATTTCTCCCATCTACAATTGCTTGTATTTTGTCATAATCTATACCTGAATTATTTGTATTTGTGTTTGCATTGTTATTTGGTTGACTTGCATTATTGTTTTGCCCAGTAGCGTTTTGGGCATTGTTATTTTGGTTGTTTTCTTCACCATCCATAACTTCACTACCTCCTATTTTTAACTTTTTTTAGTCTTGAATTGACTATAATCACAAGCTTTTAAGGACTTCAGTGTTTGGTCGCAATAAAAAAAAACACTATTTTGTGTCTTGATTAACTAATATTTCTATATCTTCTATTTTGCAATTTACATTTGTAGTAATTGCTTCACTGTCTATGTTTGTGAAATGTACTCCTTCAGCTGAACAACTAAAGTATTCTATTTTATCATAGACTTGGCCTTTGCATATTATTTTTAGATTCTTAATCGGTTTTGGCTTGTACATCCTTTTCACTCTCCTTTCTTATTTCAACTACATCATAAGGAGACTTCAAAAGTCTATCTCCTGTTGCTTTATCCACTTTTATTTTGTCATTTTTCTTGTATTTTTTATCTGTTATTCTATCTGTAAAATCCTTTTTAGCTTTTAATTCCATTTTTCTCCCTCCTTTCAACTATCAAAAAAGTTAATTTGATTATTATTTTTAAATTTCTTTTTATATTGCTGCCAAGCTATTCTTTTATTGTGATATTTTTCTGCATTTTCATTGTCTGTACTTCCTAATTCTAACCTACTATATTTTTGTATATTTCTATCTATATAATTTAATTTTTGTTCATTTTTATAATTTTCTTCTTTTTGCTTTAATTGTTCTCTTGTAGGTGGTGTTACCTCTGAATTTACACCTGGAAAGTATGTAACTGCTGTATCTTTACAATTAGGATGAAATAATTTAGCCTTTACTGCTGAACTAAGAAGCGGATATCCTGTCTCATTACTTTCTGCTGCAGTCCCTCCACTCCAAACATCATCAATAAATACTTTGCCCTGAAACTTTATACAATAAGGACATCCTCCACCACGATTTGGAACTAAAACTGTATGTACTCCCCACTCTGCTCTTTTTGTCCCTTCGCCTTGTAAATATGCTCTTTTATTTGCTGTTCTAATGGCCATTTCTACATATGATGCTATATTTACCATTGCACCATTTGAATATTCTATACTATTTATACCTTTTGAAAGAAAGTCTTTTGTGGCCATATCAACTGCTTGTTGTACTGTTCCTGAACCTGTATTTGCATATACTTGAGCATCATATATTATTTTCCTATATTGATCATTGGTGTATCTTAATATTGAAAGTTCTGCTTTTTTAAAATTTTCTGTTGTTTCTTGTATTAACGCATTAAGTTTTCTTTCATTTATTTTGAAGAAGTTTGATTCTGCCTGTTCTATCTTTTGATATATTCTAGTAAGCTGTTTTTTCTTTATTCTTTTATTTTTAGTATTTTTATAAATTTGCCATAGTTTATTTATTTGTTTATCATTACTATTGAAATTACCTTCTTTTATAGCTTCTAATATCACTCTTTCTTGATCTAGTTTTCCATTTTCAAAACTTTGTTTTATTAAAGTTTCTACATCATTATTTATAGTAGAAAAGTCATTTTTGAATAGTTGCTTATTATTCCTTTTAAAATGTTCTAATGATTTTAATTGTTCTGTTTGCCAAGCACTCCAATTCATATCAAGGTCTCTTTCTTCATTTAAGTGTCTTGTAAGATTTCTTTTCATTGATTTTATAAGAGTTTCTTCTATTCTTTGAAATGCTTTTGTAATATCATATTCATTATTCATTTACTTTCTCCTGGTCTTTTTTATCTTCTTTTTGACCATCTACTTTTGGCTCTGTAGATTCTGTTTCTTCAGTTTTTTGTGTATCTATTGCCTCTCCTTTTTCACCCATTTCTAATTCAAAGTTTACTGCTGGTTCTTCTATATCAACAATTCCTTGTTCTGCTTTTAATCTTGCAACTTCTGCTGCTTTCCATTCTTCATCCTTGCTATCTCCATAAAGTTCCTCAACACTTGCTTCTATTGACATTATTCCACCTTGTTTTCCTTTACTAACTGTTTCAACTTGTGCTTCAAAACTTGGATTTGCATATTCTCCAAAATTTGCAACAGTCTCTATTTCTTCAATAGATTTTTTATTTTGTGTTGCTATTGCTTTAAATGTAATATTAACCGCTTCAGGCATTGTTATCTTTAATGCTTCTACTATTTTTCCTCTAGTATATAATGTTGTTTTTTCCTTTTCTCTTTGTGCTGTTGCATTTGGATCTGTTACTTTTTTAGTGTCAATTCCAAGTGTAGATGGACTTACTATTCCTTGTAATGCTAAATCTAATGCTGTAATATATGTATTCATATAAGAATCAGTTGGAATAGTTGGCTGCTTTACTGTAATTTCATTTTTACCATCTTCAGATAAATCAGATTCTACTTTTATAAATTTATTGTCAAATGAATTTGGTGTTATTAGTTCTCCTGTATTTGGATCTTTAGGAATTAAACTTGTTGGTACATATGTTTTACTTCTTCCATCTCTTAAAGCGTTCATCCATTGAGACCAGGCTTCGTCTAATGCATCAAAATCATCTGTCTTTTTATCATATATTGCATCTTCTTCTATTTTAAATAAACAAGCAAGCATATATGTTCCATACTTTGTAACATTTCCTTCTTGATCAAATTCTGCACCATCAAATTTAAGATCTTCTAGTCCATTTGTTTGTGATGACATATTCAAAGGAAATTCCTTATCTCCCTTAATATCATATAATTTATATTTTACATACCCATATCCATATATTTCTTTTAGCAAATATGTCCTTTCTTTTTCTTTAATATATGATTTAAATATAATTTCTCTAACCCTACCACGCTTTTTTACAATTTCAATCATATCTTTAGGAAAGAACTCTATAATAGGTAACTGACTTATTTCTTCATCAAATGACCATTTAAAAGCTCCTTGGCCTTTATATAAAGCCTGTTTTATTGCTTCTTTTAAAAGTTCATTTATTTTATTTTCTTTTTCTATATCTTCCCACATTGATTCGTTATCTATATTTTTATCTTTAAATTCTACTCCGTTATAATCACTTATTACAATGTCGGTTAATGTATCAACTATTAATGATGGCATACCTGTATGTATTTTTCTTATTTCCATACCTGCAGTTGGAACTGCACCCCAAAAAGTATCTTGTTTATTTGGTAATTGTTTGTATAATTGTGCTAATTCGTAAGTATCTCCTCTATACCATATTGTGTTTTTAGCAATTCTAGTTTCTTCATCTAATCCTTGAGTAATATTTATTTGCAATGTCTGTGCTTGATCTAATCGTAAAAAACTTTTCATTTTTGTTCGTATGCCCTCCTTTAAATTTTCAAATAATTTCATAGTTTCCTCCTTATTTGTCATCATCATCTGCATCTTTTATTAATTGTTTTATTATGCTCCAATTTCCTATCATTTTCTTAAATGGTATCCAGCCATATTGACATCCTTGTATATTGTGATCATTTCCATCTTCTAGTTCTCCATCTTCTGTATAACTATAAACATTGCATTCATTTATATAACTTTTACAGGTATCTACTATTAAAAAATCATTTGTTTTTAGCCACGATTGTTGTAATTGTGTCCTAGTTATATTCTTCATTTTTTTCCAAGCACCTGTAAAGTTATATATGCAACCAGTTAATCGCTTATATTTTTTTGCTTCTTCAATTGTTCCTGCATCTGCTGAATCAATAAAAATTGTGCTTGCAAATCCCCATTTGATTTTACATCTTTCTGCAAAAGCAACTAACTTTGGAATTACATCAGATGGAGCAAACGGAACATTAGCCTCTTTGTTATTTTCTGCTTCTTCTTCAAGTAATATAAATTTTCCTTGATCAGTTATTCCACCAAATTCAAATGTTAATTTATCGTGTGATTTTCTTGAATAAGAAGTGTCACATCCTATTGTAAATCTAACAAACTTATGTGTTTTTGCTTCAATTTCTGTTATTATGTCTTTCTTTTCCAAATTAAAAACAAGACCTGTGGCCTTGCCTCTTAATCCTTTTATTTTATTTTTCCATAACTTTGTACCTACTGGAACAGAATCTATAATATCTTTTCTTTTTTCTTCAGATAAACTTTTATTATGATCAAAAGTGAAATACCACCAAGTCCAGTCTTTTTTATGGGTATCGTTAAGCATTTCTAATAATTCAGATGGTGCATCATTTTTATACTTTTCTGTTGGCCTTGCTTTATTAACATATTGTGTATAACATTCTTTATTTGGATCATCAGGATTCATAGTACATAATCTATAATCAGCACGCATAAATGCTTCCCTAACAAAGTCCATATCAGCTATATTAAACTCATCTATAAACAAACCATAGCATTGACCACCTAATGCCTTTTTCCATCTTGCTTGGTTGTCATATCCTAATATGTATATTATTTTATTACCGTTTGGTGTATGGTAGATAATATGTGGAAGTCTTATTTTTGCGTGGCCTTTCGGATAATATTCTATTGATCCACCTTCATCATAATCTCCAAATACTGCTATTAACCCATTATCAGCATTTATTATATTTTTTTCTATTGTTCCTAAGTCTAACCCAGCAATAATACTTGGTTTATTTCCTGTATATGCTGCGACTTTAAACATAAATTTTGGAATAGCAACTGTTGTTTTTCCTGCAAAGGTTGTTCCTTCTAAAAATTCAACGCTTGCTTCGTGTTCCAAAAAATCAATATATTTTTCAGATAGTGGAAATTCCTCATTTTGTTCCATTTCGACCACCACCTAATTGTCTATTTATACTTTCTAATAAAGAATTTGTTGTTATATTAACATTTACTGTCTTATTTTCATCTTCTAAATTAATTTTTGTTAAACTTTCTAATACTTTTCTTTTTGCTTCTTGAACTCTTGTAAGTCCATCTTCTATTCTTTGGATCATATTCAAAGTTGGCTCTGCGTCTGTTACTGTTTCTGTTTCTGATTTGCTTTTTTTATTCCTAATAAAGTTTATTGTCATATCCTTGCCTCGTTGCTTCAATTCACTAATTCTTTTTAGCATCCTTTTTTCTCTAATGGTTAATATTTTATATTCTTCTATTAGTAATTGTTCTCTATTATCAGTTTTTATAGTATTGTATAATTCTAATTCATCAGCATCTAATACATCTTTGTATATGTTTTCATATTCTCCAGTAACAACAGAGTTTTTATTTCCTTCAGGTGCGTGGCCACCTTTATTGCCTATTGAATTTGTATTTCCTTTTTGTATTTCACTTCTATTTCTAGTTAGTTTATTTTTACGAATAATACTTCTTAATTCAGGTAGAGTGATATTATATTTCTTTATAATATCGTTGTATTTCATTCCTTGTAGATAGTCTTGTTTTATATTTTCTATATTGGCCTCATTCAATACATATCACCCACCTCCACTATTTTTCCAATATTGCTTTTTGTCCTGTTAAGTTTTCCCATCTTTGAACTATTACATCACAATATTTTGGATCTAATTCCATTGCATAGCAGGTTCTTTGTATTTGTTCTGCAGCAATTAAAGTTGAGCCACTTCCACCAAACAAATCTAATATTATGTCATTTTCTTTACTAGAATTTTTAATTAAATATACTAATAAATCTATTGGCTTCATCGTTGGATGTTCTGCATTTCTGCTTGGCTTGTCAAATTCTAATACTGTACTCTGTTTTCTATTATCTACAAAGTAATGTCCTGCACCTTCTTTCCAGCCATATAAAATTGGTTCGTGTCTCCATTGATAATCTTGTCTACCCATTACAAAAGTATTTTTAACCCATACTAGACATTGTGCTAATTTAAAGCCTACTGCTTTAAAAGCATTTCTAAAGTTTAGTCCTTCTGTGTCTGCGTGAAATACATATATAGAACCACCATATTTTACACTTTCAAACATATTTCTAAAAGCATCAATCAAAAAGTTATAAAATTCAGTTTCACTCATATTATCGTTCTCGATTTTTAGTGCTGCTGATGTTTTTCCTTCATAATCAACATTGTATGGTGGATCTGTAAGAAGCATATCCGCTTCTTGATTATTCATAAGATGCATAACATCTTCTTTTTGCGTACTATTTCCACACATTAGTCTGTGTCGACCTAATATCCAAACATCTCCTGGTTTACTTGTTGGTTCTTCTATTTCATCTAATGCTTGATCTACATCAAAATCATCTTCTTTTGAACCTGTTATATCCTTCAGCATATTATCTACTTCATCAAAACTAAATCCTGTCATATCCATATCAATATCTGCATCCTTTAGTTCTGCAAGTAATTCTTCTAATTTAGCATTATCCCACTCGCCTGTTATTTTGTTTAATGCTATATTTAAGGCTTTTTCCTTGTCTTTGTCCAGGTCAACAATATTACATTCTATTTCTGTATAACCTAATTCTTTTAATACTTTTAGTCTTTGATGTCCACCTATAACAGTCATATCTGCATTAACTATAACAGGTGCTACATATCCAAATTCAACTAGACTCTTTTTTATTTTTTGATATTCCTCGTCCTCTGGTTTTAGGTCTTTTCTTGGATTGTACTCTGCTGGTTTTAGTTTTTCTATGCTTATTTTTTGAATATTCATTTCTATACTCCTTAAAACAACTCATTTCATATCTACAATTTTTACATTCTCTTAACATACATCTACTTAAATTCATAGGCATATTCCTTTATCATTTGGTTGCAGAAGCAGGACTTGAACCTACATATTACAACTCTTGTGCGTTGGCTGCTTTACCAATTAAGCTATTCTGCAATATAAAAAGGTCGCCGACATTTCTATCGGTGACCTTCAATCTATTTTACAAAGGAGAAACAAAAAGGTATTTACAATTTTCTCGATTATAATTATAACATAGTATATTTTGAAAAAATATAGACAAAATATATAAATTTTATATACAAAATTAAGACATTTTATTTTTATTATACTCTTTTTGCATTATTCCTATGGATCTATCAATTGTTTTTTGTATTGCTCCATACCCTCTATCTTTTTTTACTGCTATTTCCTCTATGCTTAACATCTGATAATATCTCATATCAATTATGTCCTGGTTATACTTTTTTAATGTTTTTACTAAATCTTCAACTATTTTTATTTTTGTTTTTGTTCTGTCTATGTATCTTTGCTTTTGCTCTATTTTCTCTTGTTTCTCTGCAACAAAGGCTTCTATATTAGAAGTTACAAATCCTTTTGGCTTTGGCATTCCATCTAAATTTGAACTTTTACAATCTAATATTTCGTTTTCTAACTCTTGTATTTCTCCTTCAGTTATTGTAATGCTTGCTTTAAGTGAATTATAATTTTCAAGTACCTCTTGAACTCTCATCCTTTGCACCTCCTAAATTTTAAATATAATAAATGTTAATATTGTACTAACAACTATTTCTATTAAATTTATAACTTTATCTTTAGCATTTGTATATTTGTTATTCATTCCATCCACCATTTTGGCCAAAGCATAAAGTCCTGTAAAAAACATAAATATTGCTTTAATTATAGCCATTTTTCATTACACCTCCTATTCCTGGTTATTGAGTTTGTTTTTTATCTTTTAAAATAAGCCCCATTCTGCTAATTTTTCAAATCCACCTAGATTATTTATATAATCTTTTGCTATTTTTACTATTTCTTCATAAGGTTTTCCATCTATTTCTTCATCACCTATTGCACAAAATAATTCTACTGGCTTTTGTAATTCTTGTGCTTTTATATGTGCATATATATTTACTGATACATCTGCTTTTGATAAGTCTTTTCCGTGTAATCCTCCACCTGTTACTGCATTTCCCATATCAGATCCTAATTTTCTATTAGTTGCTCCTGTATCTACATTTATCCCACCAGTCCATTCTCCTAATGGATTTATTATTGCTGTTGGATATAATTCTTTTAGTTCTTCAGTTTTTGCATTACTTTGACAAATTATACATTTGTTTGTTTTTTGGTCTAATATATATTTACCATCACTATTGTATTTATCATATATTTGATGTGCTAAATAACTTATTTGTCTATCTTCTTCAGTCAATGGTACACCTTTAAATATTCCATTATCTCCACACCTTATTTTTTCATTTTGGTTATTTGCTAAATACTCATCTTGTTTGTTTGGTAGTATATGAACATCTATATTCTTACCTGCTATTCTATGTACAGCATTTTCAACCTCTTCAAAAGATACTTTTACATTTGTTTCTGTTACAATCATACAATGTCCGTGTCCTATTAAGACTTCTACTGCAATTTTAGGATTTTCTTCTTTTGTATATGCTAAATCTACTATTGCTCCTGCAATTCTATCTGCTACTTTATCAGGATGTTTTGGATTAACTTTTTCTATCATTTTTATTTTCCTCCTATCTTTACTTTTGCTTGTACTGTTTTTAAATTATATTTTTTAGCAATTAAATATGATGTATATCCATCTACTAATGTATTACTTGGATCAATTATAATTGGTGCTGAAAAATATTTATTTTTATTATAAAATTCTATTCTTTTATTTAATTTACTTTTTCTTGGTTTTGTAAAGTGTTTAGGTATTTTTATTAAGTCTGTTTCTATTACAATATTTGGCATTGATAAATCTTTAAGCAAATTCATTATTAGTTCAGTTTGTATTTTGTCGTGTTCTTCGTGTAATGCTATTAGTGCATCACTACTTTTTAATAATTTATTGTCGCAATATTCCATTATTGCAACATTTACCCATAATAAAGCAACTAATATCCAAGTAGACTCTTTATTTATAATTGCTACAATTATGCTAAATATGGCCATAATAATATGAAATATTATCATTACTTTTGTTTTAGTTTCTAACTTTGTCATTTCTTCCCAAGTTTTCATTTTATTCTTCCTCCTTTATCTTATTTCCTAAATAATTTATGCAGTCATAAATAGTTACAGTTTTGTTTTTTGTAATATCGCCAAATTGTGACATTTCATATCTATTTAAAACAATATTTGAACATAAGATATTAAATATAAAATGTTCTATCAACCCCTTTTGTTCTTTAGTAAATTCCTTTTTTTCATTTATAATACTATTTAAAAATTCTATTTTTTCTTTCTGTTCTTTTTCTTTTTTGGTTAAGTTTGATTTTGCCATCTATTTTTCCTCCTTTGGTAGATATATCCTACCTCCATTTTTTTCTATAATATCAATAAAATTTTCATAGGTTGTCCCAGCTAAAATATTGAATTTATCTGTATGTACCCAAGCAATGGCCTGTTTATTTATATCTTCTACTGAATAACTACCAACATCACAAGGTCGTTTATCGCTCCAATCATCTATTTCAAAATATAATATTTTGTGTTTTATTGGATGGTGTTTGAATTTTCTTTTAAATATATCTTTGTTATCTTCTATTAATTCACTCCAATATCGGTATGGCCACCCTGCATTATGTTCGTATGGTTTATCATTCCAGTCATCTCCCCATTGCTTTTCAAAATTATTTGTAAACCAGGCTTTGTTCCCCTCTATATAACATAATTTATAATGATCCAAATTGTACCTCCTTGACTTCATAACCTATCTGTTTTAATTCTTTTTCTGTTATAACTTTTATAATATTCAATTGTTCTAAACTATAATGGTTTGATCCTAATCCTTGTTTATATTTTCTTACTTTTCCCATATATATTTTTGTAGAATTATTTATTTTGTAGAAAATTACATCCCCTTCTTTTAATACTTCAGATATTTTTTCACTATGTTTAGTTATCATTTTTCTTGAAATATTTGTGTATTCTTTTTCATCACCATATATTGCACTATAAATATAATGATTATCTATTTTTCCCTTTTTAGTTATTTGTGCTATTTCTTCGTGTATTCTTATATACTCTTTAACTTCTATTTCGTCATAATAACATCCAGGACATCCCATCTTTTCTACTTGGCAGTGCTGCCACTCTTTATCACCACATTTCACTTTTGTGTACCTCCTAATATTTTTATTAAATCCCAGCTTGGATTTCCTTCTGCAGATATTGTTTTACTTCCGTTTTTTAAAGTTGCTATCGCTGTATCAACATCTATCATTCTTACATCGTGGCCTTCAAAGCATATAAGGAAATACGCTTTGAGACCTGCATTTTTACATTTTTTCATTTCATCACATTGCCTAATATCTTTATCGGCCATATGCCATTTTGTTGTTTTACATTCTTTTGCATCAAATACAGCTTTATAATTTGGAAGAAATATCTCATAGTCAAATGGCTCTCCTTTTTTATAGATTCCATCAACTGTTCTTTCAGGATGATTTTTGTGTGCGTGGCCACCTATGGCTTCTACATAATCACATACTTTTTGAATTTGATTTTCAAATTGGTTTCCTCTTCTTGGCATTAAAATACCTCCACACTAAAATCTTCTATTGCTGGTGTATCGCATACTAATAGTCCCATAAATGTACTAATACTACCTTCTTTTGTTTCTAAATATCTAAAATTTGTATTAGTTATATTTTTTAATGCATAACATACATAAATTCCTACTTTTAGAAATTTTGGCCTTGTATGATATTTTTGTTCAAATCTCCATATTTGTTCATTTATATTTTTCATTAATTCTTCAATATTTACTTCTTCCATCTAATCACCTACCTAATATTGCATTTTTTTTGATATTCTGCTTCTTCATCACTTAAGTATTTATGTCTTACCATATATCTTTGCATATCCTTTTCTTCATATTCTTTTATGCAATTAAAGACTCTAACATAAACTTCGTGTTTTATTATTTTAGGATTATAGTGAATCCAACTTTTAACTACTACACCTATTAAATTATCTTCAACTACAACTATGTCTCCAAAAGTAAAATTCATTTAATCCACCCACCTTATTGTATAATGTGCTCTGAATAAACTTGGTTCATATACTGAATATCCTTTTTTTCTTAATCGTTCTTGATTTATTGGATATATTAGAGAAACTTGTATTCCTTCATATCCTTTTTGTTTTGATTTCCTTATTTTATTTAATAAAATAATGTATTGTAAAAAAATCTTTAACATATTAATCACCTACCTATAAAATAATCTATTTAAAATTTGTGTTGCTTGCATTTTATTTAAGTTTTCTGTGTCAAAGTCCTTCATAAATCTTTTAATCATACTAACCTGTTTTTCGCTTGCTGCTACTTTTCCCCATTGCTTCATCATTTTTACATTCCATATATACTCTTCGTTTGCGTGATTCTCTTTTAAATATAGATATACTTCATCAAATGCTTTTTGCATACTCACTTTTTGGCCATTCCATATTGTTTTTCCTAATTCATCTTGTGCTGGAATTACTATTTTTCTTTTTGGAATAAATACCACCATATTACCATTAGGCATTTTGAAATAATTTACATCGTGAGTTTTATAGCTTTGTTCTTTAGCCCATATATTTACTATTTCAATATTTCTGATCCAAGATGATGGACAATCTGCTTTTTCTGCAATTAGATCAGGTAATTCAAAAAGGTCTCCTTGTATTTCATCTTGTTTGTTTGCTGGTACTGCATTTAGATCTACTCCTATTAAAGTTGGTGCTGTGCATAAATTTGCTCTTCCTGTTGTTCCAACTAAATCTATCAATGTAAGTTTGTCTTTTCCTGGATAAAGTCTTAAGCCTCTTCCTACCATTTGTGTGTATAAACTACTATTACTTGTTGGCCTTGCTATCATTACAGTTTCAACAAGTGGCATATCTGTTCCTTCTGTGAAAATCATACAATTTACAAGTACAGGTATTTCTCTATTTGTAAATTTTCTAATAAGTTCTTCTCTGTTTTTTGTTTCTGCAGTTACTGCAACTGCACCTGGTATTTTTTCAGCTATTGCTTTTGCGTGTTCTACACTACAAGCAAATATTAAAGTTTGTCCTTTTGCATATTTCTTATAAGTTTCAGCTATTGCATTATTTAATACCTCTTGATTCATTACTTCATCAAGTTCTCCTGGTGCAAAATCTCCCATCCTTCTTGCAACTTTGCTTATGTCATATCCAATATTTACTCGCATACAATAAATATCTGTTAAGTATTTATTTTTTATTGCCCACTTAATATCTCTTTCAAATATGATGTCTTGGTATATGTCATCAAGCCTTACATTATCTCCCCTGTTTGGTGTTGCAGTAAATCCTAAATGTAACCTTGGTTTAAAATATTCATATACTTTCCTGTAAGTAGATGCTGCAGCGTGATGTGCTTCATCTGTTATTATTGTGTCAAATTCTGTAGGCTTGAAATTTTCTAATCTATGTACTATACTTTGTACTGATGCTATTACGACTGGTTCTCCGTGTGATTTGTGATTCGCCATTTCAATTCCCACAGGACAGTCATAGTATTTAACTGGTTGTGTAACTAGTTCTTCTCTGTGTGCTAGGACTAATACACGACCTTTTCTTTTTATATTTGTAAATGTTGCTGTTTTTCCACATCCAGTTGCCATTTGTATTAAATATGATCCTGGTTGTAAATTATCTATTAGATCTAAACACTCTTTTTGATAATCTCTTAATTCTAGTTTCAATTGGTATCACCACCAATACAATTAGGACATTTATCGGTCCATTCTCCTTTAACATTTATGCTTTTCCAGCCATTTGCTTTTTTGTAATCTACTGCTTCTTGAAATTCCTCAAAGTCATCTACACAGTTACTACAATAATCACATTGCAATTCATATCTATTTCCTTGTTTTTCTATCATATAAGTACATCACTCCTTTGCATTTTATATTTTTCTATTCTTTCTCGTGAAAGTCTAATTGTTTTTTCGCATTCTTCTTTTTCAAACATAGCCATATGTGTTTTTTCTCTTGGAAGTCCTAATTGTTCAGCAAGCCACCCATATGCTTTATATCTTGTTGTTATTCTTAAAGGTTGTTTCCATATCTGATCAAACCAGTAATGTGCTGCTTTCCTATATCTTCTCAATTCTTCATTGGCCAAAGTTCCAAGTGGTGTGTCTGTTCCTGGATGCACTCCAACAAATGCTCTACAATTTCTGCATAAATAACATTTTCCTTCTCCATATTCTCGGCCATATATTTCTGCATTTGATGTATAAACAACTGGGCATCCACAATATCTACATATTGTTGGTTTTAATAATGGCATCGTATTCTTGTCCTCCTATTTTTAGCTTTATTTCTGTTTTAGTATTATAAAATGCTTCAAACATATATAATCCTAACTTTGTTCTTGTTTTATGTATTTTCATATATTCTTTGTGCATTTTATTAGCTTCATTTCTCTGATATCCCATTGACATTAAAAGTTTAATAAATCTTTTCTTTTTTATAGTTTTTAATTTTACAGTAAAATCGCAATTACAACTATGTCCTCCAGTAAGTATTGGCACTTCATCTACTATTCCTCCTGGAGCAAGTTTTGGAAGTTCCGTTTTTGCTAACTCTTTCCATTCTCTGTCAGATCCATTTACTGAATAAAATATTCCTTCTAATTTACAATCTTCTCCCATAAACTCACTCCTTTGGCATCTCATATACTTTTGGAAGTATTGTTACTGATTTGTTGTTGTCTAAATTGTATTGTCTATATTTGCTTACTATTTCCTGTAATACTTCTTCTGCTCTTTTTTCTGTTTTGTAATATCCCAATTCTCTATAAATATCATCTATTCCTATTAAGAAAGCTGCAGAAAGTAAAAATCCATCTTCTTCGCAATCTAAAATATTTATAGCCATCATATTATCAAAATTTGTAATTTCTTTTTTATCTTGACTAACTATAATTACACAAATTCCCCCTTAAATACAGTAGCAAGTATCTCTACTGCAAGATTTAATGTTTCGCATAACCTTTCTTCAGTAATTGGTTTTGCTTCTTCTGCTTCTCCATTTAGTATTTTTCTTAATTTTGTTCTTTGCATTTCAGTATTTTTTAAATGATCTATATGTTCTTGAAACATTGATGTTTGAAATTCATATTCCTTCCATCTTTTTTCATAGTCTGCTAATATTAGTTGCTTTGTTTTACTAGCATTTTCTTTTGAAATCTGCTTATTATGAAACATTATTGTTAGTTGTTTTAATGCTAGAAAACAATGTATTTCTAATAAATTATAATCTGCAGGAGGTGTTTCAAGTTTTATAGAATCGTTTATAATTTCTTCTTTACTTTTCATTATGGTCTAACCTCCGTCTTACATTTTTTGCATATCTCAAATATGCTATTTTTCAAATGGTCTGACCTGTCTTACCTTTTTCCGTGAATATATTTATATTTTTATGAAAATTTTATTTTTTTAGATTTAAAATAAAAATTCCCATATGTATATTATTATTTTGTTAGACGTCAGACTTTTATATTTTTATTTTATATAACTCGCTTGGCTCTATATATTTTTTAGGGTCTTACCTTGGTCTGACCTTTTTGTTTTAGGTAAGACCCTAAAATGGTAAATCTTCCATATCTTGTTGTTGATATTTCTCTTCATAAGCAAGATCTGATTTCTCTGGTTCTAATCTAAATTTTATATATGCACCTTTTATTCCGTATGCTTTTGTAAAATGTGTAAATTTTCCTTGTGAATTTCGTTCTATTTGGTTTCTATCTGCAAAATTTCTTATTACTGCTGAAAAATCAAAACCTGCTTTATTTAATGCTTCAGCATATAAACTTTTATTTACTAAACAAATATCTTCACTTTCAACATATTTACCCCAAATTTCTCCGTTTTCATTTTCTCTAAATCTGTTTATATTTTGTGAAATCCAGTTCATTGTCCATTCATATGCTCTTGTAGAAACATCAACTTCTTTTGCACTTGTAAGCCATCCACTTACATCTTCTATTGTTAATTTTTCATCTTTAAAAATTAAATCTGTAGATATTTCATCAGCAAGTAATACTGTGGCCATTGCCATTGCTTGCTTATCTGTAGTGTCTGTTTTTTGTAGTATATTTTGAAATATCTCTCTATATCTTTGTTGTAATTCTTCTTGTTTAGGAATATTATTTATAAATTCTTTACCAGCAAATCCGTAATTTTTTCTAACAAAGTTACTTACAAAATTACCATCTGCAATTACTTTTTCTGTTGCTTCTACTTCAATTACTCTGTTTTTTACTCCTCCACCTGAAGTTGCTTTTGTTATTGGTTCTTCTCCTGTAAATAGGAAACAGCAATTCCATTCTTTTAAAAGTTCTATTCCACCATAGGCCTTACCTCTACCTCTATCGACACCTTCTGTCAAATACATTACCAGGTTATCAAAGCTGTCCCATCTACTTTTAATTGTTTGTAATTCATCTCCTGCAAATGGAATATCGTGTACGAATGCTGCATACCTTGCTAGTGCTACTTGTGTTGCGTTTAATGTTCTTACTAATTTTCCTACTTCAGGATTACCCCAAACACTCATTGCAAGCATTAATCCTACTGTTTTACCTGTTCCTGTTCCACCCCATATATGTACTACAAATGGCAGTACTCCTAACATTTGATTAAGTGTACTAGCAAATGAAGATGCTAAAAGTAAATGTGCAATTTTGCTTTCTTTTCTTACTTTTCTACATACTTCTTTCCATTTTTCATATTCTCCAACTTCTCTTATGCTTGCATATACATCTTTAAATGCTATGTCACCATCATATTTTAAGTCGCCTACATAAGGTGCAAATTCATTTTCTATCCATCCTAACCTGTCTGTACTACGATTTACTGGAATTTCTTTTGCATTTAAAGAAACTACATCTGCAATATACGAAACTAGATCCTTTGCGTTCTCTGAATTTACTTCTATTCCCCTATCTGATAATTGGATAATATTAGATTTATTTGCTACCATACTTCTTTCAATTGTTATGTACTGCCATTTATTATCTTTGAAAAATGCTAGTTTTATTTTTTCTGTTTCAGAGTCAACATTGATTAATCTTTCTACTGGTAATATAGGATGTGAGCAAGCTACTATTGTTTGTGGAATCATACCTGCACCCATAATACTTTTAGTTACTCCTGTATCTTCACATTCCCACTTTCCACACTTTAGTTTTTCAATTGGTGGCTGTGTGAATTGAATTGTATTGCTACCTCTTTGTTTAAATCTTTGTGCAAATTCTGTTTGGTATGCTTTTAAAAGTTTGTCAAAATTTCTTATATTTCCAAGTTCCCTGGCCTTATCCTGTAATCGTATAATTAGTGTTGTTCTCGCTATTTGGTTATCTATTGAAAAAATATGTTCAAATATTTCCTTATCTAAAATTTGCTCTTTTGTTAATTCACTAATCTCCCCAAAAGGTGTAAACCCTTCATCAATTAATTGCTCTGAAAGTTCTAACTCTTGATTCAATTCTTCTCACCACCTTTTTTTCGTGTTTCCAAAACCATATTTTATCTTCGTTCGTTCCGTTTATAAAAATACTGTCTATTAAATAATCAATATAATCTTTATTGTGCATTGCTTCTACAAATAGATCATCAGGTTCTTCTTCCATATTTTTTGGTGCTTTTTCTTCTTCCCATTTCCAAAGCAAGTGTAAATAATCACACAATAATTGAAATGTTTTGTTTTCCCATTTCTTAAATATTTCTTCTGTTTTTTGCTTATTTTTATATTTATTTATTTCAAAATAATTACTTTTTTGATTTGGATCTAATCCTAATCCTAAAGTGTAGTTTATACTTTTTGCTGCTTCTAAAGCATTTATATTTAATAATTCTGATACAAGAGAAATTGAATCGCCACCTTTTCCACATCCAAAACATTTCCATATTTGTTTTTGTGGTGATATTGAAAGACTAGCTGTTTTTTCTTTATGGAATGGGCATACACATTTATATGCCCTATTCAGTTTTAATCCATAAAGTTCTGCTACTTTTACTATATTTACTCTTTCTTTAACTTCTCTGATCAAACTCATAATTTACCTCCTAGAAAGGAAGATCATCATTGTCTGATGATGTAGTTTCAAAATTATCAAATGCCTCTCCCTTTTGTGGTAATAATTTTTTGTTTGGTATTTTTGCTTCTTCTGTTTTGTCATATACACAGGCTCTGAAAGGTTTTGTTGCAGTTCTTGTTGTTCCAAATGTATCGACAAATTCTTCTTCTCTAAATATAATACCGATTTTTTTATCTTTTAAATTTTCAGGATGTTCCCAGTCAAATTTATATTTTGCATTTGATGCTTCAGCACAAGTTATTAGTGTTTTTAGGTATCTATTTGTTTTATTTTCAAAGTCTAATACAAATACTACTAATACTCCTCCCCATTTTTTATCTTCTCTTGTGTCTGCTTGGTATTTTTTCTTGTAAAAATCTGCTTTTTCTCCTTCTGCAATATCAAAGTTAATTTTTAAATATGTCTTATCGTTACTAGCCTTTAATTCCTCTACTTTTAATATTTTACATTTATATGCTCCTGGTTCTAATGTTTCAAAATCTGTTATTGGTTGTACATTTTCATAATCACTTGGTTTTTCCATAATTAATTTTCCTCACTTTCTAATTTGATGCACTTATTTTCAAATTTTTTATAAGCATCAAAATATATTTCTTTTTTATCTCCATTCAATGTAACCTCATAATACATACCGTCAAATAATGTTGTACTTAATAGTGCTTTGCTATTTTGCAATGTTTTACAAGTCCATACTGTAAACACTTTAAATGCAGGTATTCTGTCACTTTTATCTAAATGTTCCATTGCATAATCTCTTACTAACTCTTTTGCTTTTTCTAAAAATTCTTCATTACTCATAATTATTTATCCTCCCCTGTAACTTTTTTAATAAAATTCATAAATTCTTTTGCTTTTTCTCCTTCAAGTTTCCCTACTTCAATTGTTATATCTGCATCATCTTTATTTTTGCAATGTTTTCCTTCGTTTTCAATTTCTTCAGTTTTATTTTCTACTGCACACATTTTTGTTTCTTGTAATTCATCATATTTGTTTGCTTTAATTATCAATTCTTTGTATTCTTCACTAGTTATCATTACGACCATTATTTCTCACCTCTTTTCTTTTTTTGATACCAATTCCAAAATCCTTTGAAATCTGATCTATGTCTTTTGGCCACACCTTTGTTGTGCTCTTTCCATTGCTTTTTTAATTGATTTCTTTCAATTTTTCTTTGAAAACTCATATTATTCATCCTCCCCAAATAAGGTTGTTTGTTCATTTATTTTTTCAACATAAGTAATATTGTTTTCTTCATCTACTTTTACTTGATAATCAAATCCTACTAGTCCCTTATTTGTATTTTTAGTTTCTTTTATTTTTTCACTTATAGAATAGTCAATTCTTGGCTCTACCCATTCTTTTACTGTTTTTTCATCTACTTCTTCATATTGTTTTGTACTGTCTAAGTTTAATTTTAATGTTATTTCTGCTTCTTTATTTTGTGTTGCTACTATTCCTACTAATCGATTTAATATAATTTCAAACTGTTCTCGCATTGGTTTTAATAATTCACTATTTAAATCAAGCTTTTGCATTTTCTTTTTCTCCTTTCGCCTTAGGTTTATTTAATTCGTAATATTCTCTAATTGTCTGATCTACTACTTTTAAGTCATTATCAATTTTTGCTTCAAACATTCCCATTGGACTTTTGCAAGTTGTATATCCATCGCTTTGTGTTTCAAAATAATGTTCCTGGCCATCAGTTTTACAAAGTAATACTATTGAAAACAAACCTTCCAATGTTAGTTGGTTATCTAGCATTTTACCTGATGTCTTGGCCTTTATTTTTCCTGTGTCTGTTGTTTCTGTATGATGTAAGAAATATACAATTGTATCTGCAGGTGTATTTTTTATTACATAGTCTACAAGGCTTCTAAAGTTTAATGCAACATCTGTAAATTTGTTGTAACCTACTTCTTTTGCTCTATCAAACATTTCAAAGGCCATTAGGTATTGTGAATCATCTATTACATAGGTTTTAAAAGTTCCTTTTTGCATATTGCTTTTTATTTGTGTATATGTAACATTGTCTGCTTTGTTTAATTGCTTTTTAAAAGGTAATGGTTTTCCTGCTATGTTATAAATTGCAACATCATTTTTATCAAAATTTCTTAAGCTGCAGCTTTTTCCCGCTCCTGATTCGCCTAATATTAATACTGGTATTCCCACTATTTCTCATCCTCCTTTAATGCTTTAAGTCTTGTTTCATACTCCTGAGGAAATATCTCCTTAACTAAATCTAATGTTCTTCCGTATTTCATATCATAACCATCTATTCTCAAATTGTCCTTTTTATCGTTTAGTTCTGTATAATTTAAAATTAAACTACATAATTGACTTAATTGATTCTCCATTTTTTTGCTTTTTTCATACATTTCCATATATTTATCTAATGATAAAGTAACTTTGTTTTCTTCCATTATTTAATCCTCAAACTTTCTCCTCTTGGCTCTAAATGAGCAAAAGGTAATTCTTTTCCTGCCTCTAAATCGGCTCTTATTTTTTCTGTGTCATTTTCAATAATTGTTTTTGTATATTCTTCAGGTACATCTCCATCAATAGTAAGCGTTTGTTTTCCACCATTTTTTGCTATATTAAAGCTAAATAAATCTGTTGCAAATTTTGTTTTTCCTGTAGATTTCATTGTGTTAAATAAGTTTTGTTTTAAAGTATTTACTCTATTTTCAAATACTTTTGCACTTTCTGTTAGCCTTTTTGCTTCTTCTTTTCTAGCATTTTTCTTTGCTTCAAGTTCTTTTATGATTTTTGCATATCCATCTGCCTTATCTTCAATTTCTCCTTCGATTCCTTCTAATGTATCAAGTATCATTTGTTCATCTACTTCTTCGTCATATAACATATTAAGTACAGTTTCATAATTATTTGTTAATTGGTATAAATTACTCATTTTTCTTGTCCTTTCTAACTTTCTATGTTAAAATGTAAATAGAAAGTATTTATATAAATATTTTTGTGAATCATCTATTTTTCAGTTTGGTCGCTGGTAGATGGTTCTTTTTTTTAAGTTATCTTCACAGATGAATAAGATTTGTTGTAAAATTTCTCTTAGTTCAGCTTCATTATGAAATTCGTCTATATCTGAAATAAGATCTTTAATTTTTTGATATCCCATATTAATTCCCTCCTTCCAAAAGTTTTAAATTATTTTTCATATGTCTTAATGTAGTTAGCATATTGTTGTATCTATATATGATAAATAAACTTTTCACATAAACTCTAATATTCATTTCTGTTGTTTCCTTTCTTTTTAGTTTTGCTTTCTTCGTAAATTGTTTCTATAATCATTATGATTACTAGACCTAATAATAAAATAAAATATTCTCCTCCTACTGCTTCATATTCTCTTGTTGCAGTTGCATATTTTATTGCAATTGGCGTTAATATAATTGTTGCTATGATAACTAATAATTCTAAAATTCTTATAATAAATTTTTTCTTGTTAATTTTCACTATTCTTCCCCCTTTATTCTTTTCTTTTTGTACCATTCTCTTATTGCACTTCCTAATGCTACTTTTTCTTTTCCAAAATTTTCACTTGGAAAATCTTGCGAATTATAAATACTTAGTGCTGTTGGTACGCTACAATTTCTTAATTCAGCAAATTGTGTTGGAGTATAAAATATATTATCTTGTAATTCCATTTAATCTTCCTCCTTCTTTTTTGTGTGTCGTGTCGCAATTTTATTTTTTACACCTTTCATTTTTCCTCCTTTTGTTCGGTATCTTTTTAAGACACTTTTGAATCAAAAAAAATCTCGTCTACTTCACTACTAGTTAGTGAATATTTTTCTTTTATTTTGCAAATTTCATTTTGTGTAAATTCTGCCCCATTTGTTTCATTCATTTTTGCAGATAATGTAGTTCTTGATATTTTTAAATATTCTGCTAAATCTCCTCCGTTATCTCCATTTAAAGCCATTTTTGATTTTAGTTTGTTTATATTCACTTTTTTTCCTCCTTTCGTTTAGTATCTTTTTAAGACACTCAAATAATATAACAACTATTTTATATTGTCAATATTTTTTTAAAAAATTTTTAAATTTTTAAGACACTTTTTTAAAAATACTTGTAAAAATGTGTAAAATGTGATAATATTAAGACACTTATTGGAGGTGTATTATATGAATATGGGAGAACGAATAAAACAATTAAGAATTGCAAATGGCTTAACACAGGAAGAATTGGGTAAATATATCGGTGTTCAAAAGGCTGCAATTCGTAAATATGAAAAAGGTGAAGTACAAAATATGAAAAGAAGTTCTATTGAAATTCTTTCTAACTTATTTAAGGTATCTCCTTCTTATTTAATGTGTATAGAAGATGAATATCCTAAAGAGCAATCTTCAACTTCCATTCCTTTGTTATCAGATTTTAAGGAAAATCTAAAAATCTCTTTTAATCAGTTTTTTATAAAAAACATAACCATAAATGAATTATTGCCTAATAATACTTTTGCATTGCAAATAAAAGATAATTCAATGTTACCTTTATTAGGTATTGGAGATATAGCAATTATATCGGCTGATTTTAAGTATGAATCTGGTCAAACTTGTTTAATATTAACTAATAATATTTATATGATTAGAAAAGTTACTAAAGCAAAAGATGGATTTGAGTTACAAGCAATGAATCCCTATTATCCAATTGAAAAAACAAAAGATTTAGAATTTTTTGGTAAAGTTATAAGAGCAGAAAATCAAAGTGCTTTTAAGTAGAAAGGAGTTTTTATGAAAGATTATTTTATAAAGCAAATTGAAGATATTAAATCAAATCCTAAATGTATTATTAAAAAATGGTATTTTTGGTTGATAGCAATTGCAATCATTTATGGTTTAATAACTGATGTATTTGCACCTAAAGAAATTACAACTTCTTCTAATGATATAGAAAAAAATATTATTGCAGAAGAAAAAACAGAAACTGAAGAGGAGCGAATTGCTCGAGAGGAAAAAGAAAAGAAACAAGCTGAAGAAAAAGCAAAAAAAGAACGCCAAAAAAGAATTACTGAAAATTCTTCAAATGCATATATTTATACAGAAAAAATTGTAAAAGATAATTTAAAAGCTCCAAGTACGGCTAAATTTTCTAATCAAAAATATGGTTATAATGAAGAATATAGTCGATATGTAGTTAGTGGATCAGTAGATTCACAAAATAGTTTTGGTGCTATGATAAGAGCAAATTTTTATGCAGAATATGATCAAGATTTAACTATGATATATTTTGTATTTGATAATCAAGTATTATTAGATAATAGATAAAAAAGGATAATGTGTTGTTTGTTTGCGACACGACACACATTATCCGAGGATGCAACCACTTCGAAAAGTGATTACTTTTGTATTATATACAAAAAGCCTTCATTTTTCAAGTGTTATTCAAAGAAAAATGGAGGTTTTTTATTATGGGTACAGCTAAAAAGCGTGGAAATGGCGAAGGTACTATATTCAAAAGAGAAATTAAAGGAAAAACTGTATGGGTTACTGAATACACTATTGAAATGTATGATAAAAACGGAAAAAGAAAAAGAAAAACAATATATGGTAAAACTAGACAAGAAGTAAAAAACAAATTAGAGAAGATTATTACTGAATTAAACACAGATACTTATGTAGATAAATCAAAAGTTACATTTTATGATATTGCAAAGGAATTTATTGATACTGCCTATAAAATGAACAAATTAAAAGAAAGTTCCTACTCTCGTAAATTACATACATTAAAGAATATATCAACTCACTATATTGCTAATATGGAACTTCAAAAGATAACAGAAAAAGATTTAAAAGATTTCCTTGTATATATTACAAAATATTCCGATTCTGTTATTGCTAAAATATATGGAATAGTTAATAATACTTTTAAAATAGCAGTTAGAAGAAATATTTTGCGTTATAACTTTTTAGATGATCAATTAGAGTTTGAAATACCTTTATCTAAAAAATATAAAAATAAATCTAAAACTGTATCTGCATTTACGATCGATGAACAAAAGCAACTTATAACAGAACTTCAAAATGCAAATAAATTTAGATATAAATATCAAATTTTTATAAGTTTGTTTACTGGTATGAGAATGGGCGAAATAAATGCTTTAGACATAAATGACATTGATTTTGAAAATAAAATAATTCATATAAGAAGAACTATTACTCGTACATTTGATGATAGAGCAACAATTGGATCTTATACTAAAACAGTAAATGGAATTAGAGATATAATGATGGATTCTAATGTTGAAAATATCCTTAAAGAATACTTATCCTCTGAATATTATACAGCAAATGATTATAATCTTTTATTTTGTAATTCAAATAAAGAATGTATAAGTACAGATACTGTTAATATGATGTTTAAATATTTTTGCCAAGAACATAATATTGGAAAAGGTTATGATGTCCATCAGCATATGCTTCGTCATACTTTTGCAACAAGATGCATTGAATCGGGAATGCCTGCATCTGTATTAGCAAAGATAATGGGACACGCAAATGTTTCAACTACACTAAATGTATATTGTGAAGTTTTTGACAAATTTAAAAAAGAACACCTTGATTTATCTTACAACTACTTAAAGGAAAATGGCTTAACAGTAGACTTTTAATCGTCTATTGTTACAGCCACCGTTACAGCCTTGCGAAATAATTTTAAAAATATTTGTATTTATTTGAAAATATATTGAAAATATAAAACATAGATATAGCAATGGTTTGAATTACTTTGAAATAAAATCAAAATATGTTTAAACCATTGATTTTTGGCTGTTTTTGCCAACCTCCAAAGCCTTTTCCATCATATTCTATTGTTAATTTTATGTTTCTCATTTAATAATTTCTCCTAGATTTTTATCTACTAAAAACGGGAGATTAGGTTATCTCCCATTTTATCTATTTTACTGTACCTTTTTTAATCTTGCCTTTATACTATCTTCTCCTAGAACTTGCATTATTTCATACATATCTGGTGTGTTTGCTCTTCCGCGTTAGAGAGACTCTTATTACTGTACTTACATCTCCAACATGTCCTTTATAGTTTTCAGGGTTTTGTTTGTATTCTTTAACTTCTCTTGCATATCCCATTCCTTCTGATAAATCTTTTATTTTATTAAACCAAGTTTGTTTGTCATCTGATATATTAAAATATTCTGAAAGGTAAGTTTCTACAATTTTTCTTATTTCTTCTTTGTCATTTATATTTTGATATTCATACTCTACTTGCTTATTTAAAAATCTGTTGTCATACATATATTCAATATTTTCTTTAATATCAGACCATTTTGCGATATCTTTTCTAGGCTTCTCATTTCCTCTTTCAATTCCTAAAACTTTTAGGGTATATTCTTTATCATCTTCTAATAATTTTTTTAAATCTTGGTCATATTCGCTCGCCCAGGCATATGCTAAATCATACACTTCTTCTTTTGTATATCGTGAAATTACTGTTTTTGATATATCAAGAAGTTTTACCATATCAAATAACGCTCCACTTACGCTCATTTTGTTTAATTGTAATTCAAATTCATCAAGCCCTGCTGTTTTATTTTGCTTTCTCCACATTTCAAAATTTGAATTTGCAATGTTTAGTAGATATTCTTTTGCTGCATCTGATGGGATGCCTTCTTTTGCATAATATTCAACTGCTGCTTCTGGGTCTTTTCTTTTACTTAATTTCCTTTTTGCTCCATCTTCTTCTTTCATAATTGGAGCAATATGTGCGTATTTGGGCGGTTTTATTCCAAGTGCGTAAAATAACTGAAGATGTACTGGAAGTGAAGAAAGCCATTCATCTCCACGTATTACATGTGTTGTTCTCATTAAATAATCATCTACAACATGTGCAAAATGATATGTAGGAAGCCCATCTGATTTTATTATTACTATATCTTGGTCATTTTCTGGAAAATCTATATTTCCTTTTATTACATCATGGTGTTTTATTTTTCTTTCTGGGTCTCCTTCTGATTTGAACCTTATTATATATTCTTCACCATTTTTAATTTTCTTTTCAACTTCATCAAGTCCTAAATTTCTGCATGCTGCCCATGCCCCATAATATCCTGGTCTTAATTTGGCATCTTCTTGCTTTTCTCTCATTTTTTCTAGGTCTTCACCTTTGCAAAAACAAGGGTAAGCCTTTTTTTCTTCTATTAATTTTTTTGCAAATGCCTGATATATCTCTTTTCTTTGTGACTGTTTATATGGACCATAAGCTCCTTTTCCCTCATTTTCATTTATCATTCCTTCATCTGGTTCAAGGTCAAATTTTTTTAGAGCATCTATTATTCCGTTTACTCCGATTTTCTACTTCTCTTTTTTGGTCTGTATCTTCTACTCTTAAAATGAATACTCCATCTGTTTGTTTTGCAAGTTTTGAACATATTACACTTGTAAATATTCCACCTATATGAACAAATCCTGTTGGGCTTGGTGCAAATCTTAAGCACATTGCACCTTCTTTTAGATTTCTTGTAGGGTATTTTTCTTCATAATATGATGTATTTTTTGCATTAGGAAATATTAAATTTGCAAGCTCTTTATAATCCATTTATTTATCTTCCTTTCATGATTTTTATTATACTTCCATAATAATTGGTAATACCATTGGGTTTCTTTTATTTCTTTGTAGTAAGAAATCTCTTAAAGTATCTCTTATTGTTAATTTTATTGCTGACCAGTCTGTTACATTGTTTTCTTCTAGTTCTTTTAGCTTTACTCTTAGTGTTTTTTTCATTTCTTCCATTAGATTTTCAGATTCACGTACATATACAAATCCTCTTGAGATTATTTCAGGTCCTGAGACTATTTCTCCTGTTCCTCCATCCATTGCAAGAACTACTATTATTAATCCATCTTGTGATAGATGTTGTCTGTCTTTTAATACTATACTTCCTACATCTCCAATGCCAAGTCCATCTACCATTACTTTTCCTGATGGTACACTTCCATTTATTTTTGCTTCATCTTCTCCTATTTCTAATACTCGTCCATTTTTCATTATAAATATATTCTCATGTGGAATTCCTATTTTTTCTGCTGTTTCTGCATGTGCTATAAGTTGTCTATATTCTCCATGAACTGGCATAAAATATTTTGGTTTTACAAGTGATAGCATAAGCTTTTGCTCTTCTTGGCAACCATGTCCTGATACATGGACATCTGCAAGTGAACTGTATACTACTTCTGCACCTATTTGCATTAAATCGTCTATTACTTTTGATACAAGCTTTTCATTACCTGGAATTGGGTTTGCAGAAATTATTACTAAATCGTTTGGTGTAATTTCTACTTTTTTATGTTCTCCTGCAGCCATTCTAGTCAATGCTGACATCGGCTCTCCTTGGCTTCCTGTTGTAATTATTGTTAAGTTTTCATCTGGATAGTTTTTAATTAAATCTATATCTATAATTGTATTTTTAGGTACATTCATATATCCAAGTTCAACTGCTGTTTCTATCATTTTTACCATGCTTCTACCACATATTGCAATTTTTCTTCCATACATTACTGATGAATTAATTATTTGTTGGACTCTATGAACATTTGATGCAAATGTTGCAACAACTATCCTTTTTCTACAATGTGCAAATAATTCGTCTAGTGATTCACCTATTGTACTTTCTGATTTTGTAAATCCCTTTCTTTCTGCATTTGTGCTATCTGACATAAGTAGTACTACACCATTTTCTCCTATTTCGGCAAGTCTTCCAAAATCTAATTTTTGCCCATCTATTGGTGTATAATCTATTTTGAAATCTCCTGTATGAATTACTGTTCCAATTGGCGTATATATTGCGAATCCTACTGCATCTGGTATACTATGTGATGTTCTTATAAACTCTACCTTGATTTTTCCAAAGTTTACTGTTTCCCCTTGTGGAACTTCATACATTTTTGTTGTTTTAAGAAGCTTATGCTCGTCTAATTTATTTCTTAAAAGTCCTAGTGTAAATCTTGTTCCATAAATTGGCACATTTACTTGTCTTAAAAGATATGGTATTCCACCTATGTGATCTTCGTGTCCATGCGTTAAAACAAGTCCTCTTATTTTTTCTTTATTTTTTTCTAAATATGTTGTATCTGCTACTACTAAATCTACTCCTAGCATATCTTCTGTTGGGAAAGCAAGTCCACAGTCTACAATTACTATTTCGTCTTCATATTCGAAAACTGTAAGGTTTTTACCTATTTCAAGTAATCCTCCAAGTGGAATTACTTTTAATTTTGATTTTTTTATTCTAACATCTTCTTTTTGTTTTATACTTCTTGTTCTTGGTTTTTCAGGTCTTTTTGTTCTTTTTTGTGTTATATTGTTTTCTTCTTTTTTTACATTTACCTTTCTTTCTTTCTTTTGTACTCCTTTATTTTCTCTTTTCTCACTTACATTACTTTGTCTTTTAACATGTGGTGCATTCTTTCTTTTTTTCTCAGGTACTGTATTTTTTACCTGGTTCTCTTTTGCTTCTGTCATGTTACTTTTTCACATTCCTTTCTGGTTCTTTTTTCACTTAAAAATTACGATGCAATAAACATCGCTAAAAAATATTTAATTACCCGTTCAACAAATATTTTTTACTTAGCAAATCTTATATTTGCTTTAAATCTCATCCTTATCATACTTATAGTATGAACATTATTGTTTAAATTATATACTATTTTTCTTATTTTGTCAAATTAATAAATAACCAACTTAACAATTTCTAATTGACAACGTCACTTAGAAATTATAATATTCGCCATAGTTATCTTCTACATCAATCACATGCTACGCGCATACTTTCTTAGAATATAAATAAATTCCAGCGATTTCTCACTGGAATTTTTACTTTCGTTTTCCTATTCTAGGACACCCTCTATTTATTGTGAACTTTTTTGAACCGTCCCCAAAAGTTCTTTTGCTTTTTCTAGTTGTTCATCTTTTTCTGGAGTGGTTGAGTCATATAATACCTTATAATTTGGTTCTATTCCTACTTCATTTATTTTGTTTTTCTTTGGTGTATAGTATTCTGATGATGTAACTCTTAATGCTCCTCCATTTGATAGATATATAAGGTCTTGAATTACACCTTTTCCGAATGTTTTATCTCCTACTATTTCTGCTCTACCATTTTCTTTTAGTGCTGCAACTAGTATTTCAGAGCTACTTGCACTTGCTATATTTGTAAGTACAACAACTGGCATTTTTATTTTTCTTTCTGTTTTTGATTTTGTTATACTTTCTTTTCCATTTTTATCTACTTTTATTAGAGTTATATCGTCTTTTTCACACATCAAGTCTGCTATTGCTAAAGCTTCATCAACTATTCCTCCGCCATTTCCTCTTAAGTCTATTATAAGTGATTTTGCGCCTTGTTCTACTATTTTGTCATATTCTGCTTCAAAGTCTTTTGCACAGTCTTCATCAAATGTTGCAATTCCAATATATCCGATGTTATCATCTAACATTTGACCTTCAACATATTTTACATGGACTGTTCTTCTTGTAACTTTAACGTCAAAAGTTTCCTCTTCTCTTTTTATTGTTAATGTTACTTCTGTTCCTTCTTCTCCTTTTATATTATTTGAAAGTTTTTCTAATTCTTTTGCTTTATATTCTACTCCTTCTGCCTTTAGTATTTTATCTCCTGGTTTTAATCCTACTTCTTCTGCTGGTGACCCTTCTATTGGTTCTACTATTTCAATTACGTCTTCTTCAAAATTAGCCTTCATGTAAACCCCAATTCCAACAAAATTACCTAATGTTTGGGCTGTAAATTCTTCTAATTCTTTTTTTGAATAATACATTGTATATTTGTCGCCAAGTGAATCTACAAGTCCACTTATTGCTCCATCTATTAGTTCTTCTTCATTAACTTCTCCTATATATTTTTCATCAATTAGCTCTGTTATTGTTGCAAGTAGTGTGTCTACTTTTTTATTAAAACTAGCATTAGGCGCATTTTTTGTAGAAACAATGTATTTTATTGAATCATTATACATTAAAACTGTTGTTATTATATATGTAACTAAGGCTACAACAGTAACAAGCATTATTGTTCTATAAATTTTTTGTCTTTTCTTTTCTTTTTCTCCCATTTATGTCCTCTTCTTTCTTCTATTTAAAGATTAAGGTTTTAAGGCGACATAGGATAATCGCCCTTAATATATTATTCTTAGAATAATAATATAATTACAACTTTTAAATTAACATACAATAGTATATTATATTGTAAGAATTTTCGCCGCATTTGCGGCGAAAATCTTTGTATTATTAATTATTAGAAATTTAAATTTTCTATACATTTACATAGTTACCTGGATTTACATACGTGCCATTATGTATTACGCTAAAGTGTAAATGGTATCCAGTAGACCATCCACAAGAACCAACTGATGCTACTTTTTGTCCTCTTGCGACTATTTGTCCAACACTAACATGTATCGAAGAAACATGTCCATATAATGTAACTAGTCCATTTCCATGGTCTATCATTAGGTAATTTCCATATCCACCACCACAGTAGCATCTTGTTGCAAATGTTTTTGGATAATCATGTGTACATCCAGAAACAACTTTAATTACTCTTCCTGTTTCAGCTGCTACTATATCTGAATAATGGTTTGCTCCTATATCATATCCATTATGATTTGCTGTTCCAACTCCTCCTGTTGCAGCAGAACCTCTATATCCAAAATATGATGTTATACGTTTTGAACTTGGAACTGGCCACTGAAGTTTTCCTCCATCCCAGTTTCCTCCACCATTTGCTGCAGCTTGTTGTCTTACTATTTCTAGTATCTCATTATCATGTTGTTTTATTTGGCTATTAAATTTATCTATATCTTTTTGCAAAGCTTGTTCTTCTGCACTTAGTTGTGATATGTATTTATTTTTATTTGCTTTTTTATTTATTAATGTCTTTTCTTCTACATCTAACTGTTTCTTCTTGTCTTCTACTTCTGACTGTTTCTTCTCTACTTCTTTTTTTGACTCTGTTATTGTTCTTTGTTGTTCTTCTATATCATCTAATAATGCTGTATCTAGTTCTGCTATTTTTCCTATTATGTAATAATTTGATATAAAATCTGCTAAACTACTTGATGTTAATAATATGTCTAAGTATGATGCTGACCCTCTTTTATATTGAGCTGCTAGCCTCTTACATAACATATCATATCTTTCATTATATTTTTTTTCTGCTTCTTCTAATTGACCTTTTAATATTTCTACTTGGCTATTTAATATATTAAGTTCAGCTGTTGTTATACTTATTTCATATTCTTTTGCTTCAATTTCGTCGTTTAATTTATCTAGTTCTGATTTTGTGCTGTTTATTTGTCTTTCTATTTCTTTTTGTCTTGCTGCTGCTTCTTGTTTTTCTTTTTCTAACTGAGCTTTTTGTGCATTTAATTCATCTATTGTTGCAGCTTGAGAAACAATTGGAACAGCTATAAGCATTAATATCATTATTATACTAATTATCTTTTTTATCATAATTATTTTTCCTCCTTATAATTTTAAACCTCTAAATATTTTCTCATTGAAATTGAACTTCCGGATAATACCAATTCCAGCACCTAATAACAAATATGTTAACATTAATAAGTTAAACATGTCTGAAAATGTATATAGTTTTAAGTTTAGTGACTTAAATGTATCTGTTTGTATCATTTGATTTGTTAAAAGGTTATATACCATTCCTACAATAAATAGTGTTATTAATGCTGCTATTACTCCGATTATTATACCTTCTACAACAAAGGGCCATCTAATAAATCCATTTGTTGCTCCTACATACTTCATAATCGATATTTCTTTCCTTCTTGCATGTACTGTAAGTTTTATTGTATTTGTTATTATAAATATTGATATAAACACTAATATAAGTAGTATTACAAATGTTGCCATTCTAATTCCTTTTGCAATATTTACTAAAATTGATATAGCATCATCGCTACTTGTTATTTCATCTACCTTTTCAATTTTTAAAATTTCTTCTTGTACTTTAGAGTTTAGCTCCAAGTCTGTTAATGTTACAGCAAATGAATCTTGAAAATAGTCTGAACCAAATCCTTCTGCTATGTATGAATAGTCTTTTATATCTTCTTTAAATTCATTCCAACCTTGAGATTTTGAAATATATTCTACTGTATTTGTTCCTTGTATTTTTCTAATTGCATCTCCTATTTTTTGTGTTTCTTCATCTGTTGCATCAAGTTCTACCCAAACTTTAAATCCTTGTTCTGACTGAACTTGTGACATTACATAGTTTATATTTTCTCCTAGCATAAAGAAAATACCAAACATAAACATTGCCATACACATTATACTTAAGGCTGCACTAGTTGATTTTTTATTTTTAAATACGTTTCTAAATCCTTCTCCTATTAGGTAACTCATAATATTATATTTCACTGTTATAACCACCCTTTTTATCATCTCTTACTATGATGCCTTTTTCTATTTGTATAACTCTTTTTTTCATTTTGTCCACCATGTCTTTTGCGTGTGTTGCAACTATTACTGTTGTTCCCCTCATGTTTATTTCATTTAGTAAATTCATAATTTCCCATGCAGTATCAGGGTCTAAATTTCCGTGTAGGCTCGTCCGCAATTAGCATTGATGGATTATTAACTAAAGCACGTGCCAGTGCTACTCTTTGTTGTTCTCCTCCTGATAATTCATGTGGATACATTTTTGCTTTTCCGCTTAATCCTACAAGTGAAAGTACCATTGGAACTTGTCTTCTTATATGTCTTTGTGTTGCTCTTACTATATACATTGCATAAGCAACATTATCATATACTGTTTTATCTGGTAATAGTCTAAAGTCTTGGAAAACTATTCCCATACTTCTTCTAAGATATGGCACTCTGCTTCTTTTTAAAAATGTAGTATCTTTTCCGATTTATTATAATATTTCCTTCAGTTGGTTCTTCTTCTTTTAATATTAATTTTATTAAAGTAGATTTTCCTGAACCTGAGCTTCCTATTAGAAATGCAAACTCTCCTTTTTCTATTGAAAAGTTAGCATTGTTTACAGCTTCTGTACCTGTTGAATATATTTTACTTACATTTCTAAATTCTATCATTTTAAATGCCATTCCTTTCCTAATTACTCTTATATATAATAACAATAATTTTGTATATTTGCAATAGTTTTTTTTGATAAAAAAGGATAATTTTTCTCTAAATTTTTTTAGATATGTGAAAAATTTGAGTTTTTTGATTTTTTAGTTCACAAAAAAATTTATAAAAAACCGACTTAACAATTTCTGAGTAACAAAGTCACAAAGAAATTGTAACACTCGCCATAATTATCTAATACGGAGCTTTTCTACTTTCCTCGCCATAAAAATTCCTACTATATAAAAAATTTAATAAAATCTCAAAATTTAGTTTTATTTCACTAATTTCTGAGATTTTATAATGTATAAATTTATGTTATTCTATATATAAACAAAAGAATATCTTCTATGTTTAATTTCCTTTTTTCATCTTATCTAGTTCCAAATTTCTTTTTACTTTTTGTGTTGTTGTTTTTATCATTGGCTCGTCTGTTAGTACTAGTTTTTTCATATATTTATATTTAGGCATTTTTGCGTTTATTCCTTTTATATCTTGCCAAACTATGTTTCTAAACTCTTCTTCTGGAATCTCTTGATATTTGCTTTTTACATATTCTTTATCATATACTATTTTTACAGATACCATTAGGTCATCGTCTTTTTCTTCTCCATAAACCATGCTTTCTGCAACATATGGTAAATTGTTTACTAACACCTCAATTTCTTCTGGATATACATTTTTTCCATTTTTTAGTACTATAACATTTTTCTTTCTTCCCGTTATAAATATTATTCCATCTTTATCTTTGTATCCGTAAATCTCCTGTATAATACCAGCCATTTTTTAGAACCTCGTTTGTTGCCTCTTCTTCTTCATAATATCCTTTCATAACATTTGGACCTTTTACAATAAGTTCTCCTATTCCTTCTGAATTTGGATTATCTATTTTTACTTCAACACTAGGTAGAGGGTATCCAATAGAGCCATATCTAATAACGTTTATGCTTTCTGCTGCAACTACTGGCGAAGCTTCTGTTAAGCCATATCCCTGAATTGTAAGTATTCCAAACTCATTAAAGGCTTTTGCAACTTCTTTATCTAATGGAGAAGCCCCGCAAACTATAAATCTTAATTCTCCACCAAATTCGTCTAAAATTTGTTTAAATAGTTTTCTTCTTATATCTATTCCAAATTTTAATAAGAATTTACTTAAAATTTTTGCAAATTTTATAGTTTTTGTTTTTCCCTTTTTATCTATTCCTGCCATTATCTTTTTGTGCATTGCTTCTAGCAAAAGTGGCACACAAACAAATACTGAAACTTTATATTCTTTTAAATTTTCTTGCACATGTCTTAATCCGTCACAAAATACGTTTCTCACACCTTTTGATAAAAATAAGAGTATTCCGTGTAGAACCAAATGTATGATGGAATGGCAAAAATGCAATATTTGTATCTGTTTCATACATTCTTTCTGTTTTGTTCATATCATTAATATTACTAATAATATTTTTTTGTGTAAGCATTACAGCTTTTGATAAAGACGTTGTTCCAGATGTAAATACAATTGATGCAACACTATCTAAATCTATTTTTGCATCTAAAAAGCTTCTATCTCCCTTTTCTATTAGTTCTTCTCCCTTTTGTACTAGCTCCATTATGTCTTCCATCTTCTCAGCTCTATCCATACAGATAATCTTTTTTAGAGAAGTTTCGCCTTTAACCATGATATTTTTAATTGTTTCAAGATAAGTTTCTTCACAAAAAATAACTTCTGCTTTTGACTTTTTAAGAGACATCTCTATTTCTTCATCAGGAAGACCTTTATCTAGTGGTACTGCAATTCCTACTCCTCCGGATGATAGCAGAAAATGCAAGTACCCATTCATATCTATTTTTACCAATTATAGCAATTTTTTTACCTTGGTAACCCATGTTCATCATGCTTGTTCCAAGAGAATTTGCGTTTCTTATAAATTGTTCATAAGTAATATTTTCATAGCTTACTTCTTTTCCATTTTTATGCTTTATTACAAAAGCACTTCTATCTGCAAATTCTTCCCCTGAGTTTTCAAGCATTTCTTTTATAGTAGAAAATTCTTTTACATCATACATTAAAACTTTTTTCATTAAATTTATATCTCCTAAATCTAGTTTCCAAGTCTAGATTATCATATATGATATAATCTGTCAATTAGTTTTAGGCATTCTGACCACTTGGTCGTGGAAAATGCATGGTGCATTTTAATATGCTATATCATAAATCCCGTTTGCTTGGTTTACTTGGATATCAGATGGTAAAACCACTATTGGACGGACACCACACGAGTCACTACCCTCACGATTAATTGCTTCTTCCGATGCCGAATCGCACAAACCATAGTACGTGCCAACATTGTGTTCCCCTACTCCGGTAATGAGAAAGCCAACTCCATTTGGGTATACATACACAGCACAGGAAGCCACCCAGTAGGCATCATATACATTTTCCTCTGTTCCCCATATATACTTTAATTTGTCTTCTCTTATCCCTGTCATATTTAGCTGTTTTGTTGTATCTGCTACATATGTAGTTAGTTTTCCCTCTTCATATCCATATGTATATGAATCATTTTTAAATGCTGCTTGTTCTCCTTCATTTGTTGCTTTCATCCAATTTATATATTCTCTTCCTTCATATGTTGTTGTTACTCCTTTTTTGGGATAAAAGTAATCTACCTTTTTATTTGCATAATCGTTCTCTGTTCCAAATGTATATTCATCCCATTCTGGTTCTACTACTCCTGATACGTAATTTATGTCTTTCATTGTTATGCTTCTTGAATTTACTTTTTTCCCTTGTATTGTGCTTCCATATCCTCCGCATACTGCATGCAAGTTTGTTTCATAGTCTAGCAATGCTTCTACTGTTGCTTGTACTTCATAATTTGCTGCTACTGGTTCTTTTGTTGTGATTAGTACATTTCCTGTTTCATCTTTTCCAAATACTATCCATTCGCTTTGCCCATTTGCTGTGTATGTTATATTTTGCCCTATCATATCGTCTGTGTATACTTCTCCTAAGGTTGTTTTTTCTCCTGGGTTTGTACTTGGATTTGTTATTTTATCTAGTATACTTGCTACTTTATCTATTTCATTTTTTTCTCTTT
>CANSWM010000003.1 GCA_947650745.1 uncultured Clostridium sp.
TATGGGTATAAATTTTGCTTTTATATACATAAAGGCAGGGTTTGTACCCCTGCCTTTTAATATATTATTTTTTATTTACAACAACATTTATTCTTTTCTTTTGTACAAAGTGCAAGAATTATATTAATTACAAGTAATATAAATAATACTACTGCAAGTACTATAACTGCTGCAAGTGCTCCAAGAATTACTGCGCTTAGTGCTGCTCCAATTATTACTCCAATAACTCCAATGAATAAAGCTGCAAGTATTGCTATAACTATGCCTAAGCATGACTTTTTGCATTTCTTTTGTCCACATTTTGGTCCTTCATAAGCTTCTTCACAATTATATTTTATTTTCATTTCTTCTATCATCTTTTCTTACTCCTTTCATTTTCTGATTAATATATTATATTAAAATCTTCGAGATAAGTTGACATTTTTTTACATAAAAATATACCTTCATTGCAAAAATAAAAGTACACACTTTTTGTGCATACTTTCATTTTTCTATCTAATATTTTTCTCTTCTATTTTTCTATTGCAATTTGTTTCTTTTTTATTCTCCTCTGGATTTGCAAAACTTAAATACCAACTAAATCCATTTCTATTTTCTTCTATTTCTTTTTGTCTTCGTTGCAATTCTTCAAATGTCTGCGGAGGTGCTACAATTAGTGGATTTCCGAGGTGTCCAGTTTGCAGGAGTAGACATTCCTGTTCTATCTGCCGTTTGCAAGGCTTCTACCGTTCTTAATATCTCTGGAATACATCTTCCTACATTCATTGGATAAATAAGTATTGTACGAACTATTCCTTTATCATCTATGATAAATACATTTCTTACTGTTACATTTGGATTTATCTCATTTGATATCATACCATATCTTCTTGCAATATTTCCATTTAGGTCTGCAATTATAGGGAATGGTACAACTATTCCTGTCTTTTTGTAAATACTGTCAAGCCATGCTAAGTGTGATGGATTGCTGTCTACGCTTAAACCAATTAAACATGTATTTAATTTTTCAAAATATGTATTTGCTTTTGCAAAAGCGATTATTTCTGTTGTACACACTGGTGTAAAATCTCCGTGGATGTGAGAACAATACAACCCACTTTCCTTTGTAATCTTTCAAATTTATGTTTCCAGTTGTTGACAATGCTTCAATTTCTGGTGCTGCTTCTCCGCAATTTTACATTGCCATTCATCATAATTTCATAATTCATATAAAAAAGCCTCCTTCATATTTGTTACTATTTTATGAAGAATGCTTTAATTTTGTGCATAAAAGCTATTATCTTAAATATATTTTTCTTTTCTATTAAAGAAATACATTATTATACCTGCTAAAATAAATGTTACTGCATATGTTGCAATTATCATTGTCCAGTTTCCATCTACTAGGCTGCTTCCTGCTATTGTTGAAGATATTATTGATGGAAATCTTGCAAATGTTGAAATTAATAAAAATTTTGTAGGTTTTATTGGAAGAAGCCCTGCAAGGTATACAAATAAGTCTTTTGGTGTTCCTGGTATAAAAAACAATATAAACAAAATTGTATATATCTTTTTTGGGTCCTTAAACATTTTTGAATTTTCTAACTTATCTAGCTTTTCTTTAGATACAAAACTATATATAAAACTTTTTCCAAATTTTCTTACTGCAAAAAATATCGCACAACTACTTAAAAATGCTCCTAAAAATATGACAAACAGTCCACCTATTGGGCCATATGACATACCTGCTAGCACCTCTACTGGCTCTCCTGGTAATATTGGTAAAAATATTTGTACAACCATAAGCCCAACTATTGCAAGTATCCCTTTTCCGCCAAGCCCTTCTATTTCTTCTTTAAATGTTGCTCTTCCTTCTTCTGTTGATATACTTTTGAAAATTGGAAGAAGCTGCATTGTCAAAAATATCATAATAGCTATAAATATTATTAAAACCACTATTTTAAATATCTTTATTTTTTTATCTTTCATTTTTATTCTCCATATTTTACTTTTACATTATTTTCATTATAGCACAAATTTATTAAGAAAAAACATATAAGAAATTAATTTTTCCTTAAATTTCATGCTTATCAAATTCCATAATTGCTTTTTTATGTCTATTATTGTATAATATTGTAGTATGTTTTAGTTTTACATTCTTTTTCAGATAAACTCTTACTTGATTTTTAAGTATTGTTTATTAAAAACTGCATATTGGCAAATAAAAAACGAAAGGTTGGTAAAACACAATGAAAAAAATACTATCAATGTTTCTTTGTACAATTCTTCTTGTTCTTACATCTTGTGGTGAACGGAATGAATACGATGAAAACTGTAACTGCAATGAAAGTAGCATAAGCACAGATGTATCTGAAGTATATACAGATTTAGAGGAAAATTCTTCCAAAGAGACCATCTCTGAGTTAGAATCAAGAGTTCAAACCAGTCAAGATTATAGTTCAAGCAGCCAAACTAACTCTTACCAAAATAAAGATAATTCTGCTTCTTACGATTCCGAAGTCAATCTTGCTGACAAAATTATAAAACTTTATTTAAAAGGAGATTGGGATGGATTTCCAACTAAAATCGATGAGCATGAAATTTCAATATCTCGATGCGGAGAACTTCTTATTGATGGTTATCTTTCATCTCCTTCAAGATGGCATTGTCAGCATCCTATTGACTTACCAGATTCTTTTAACGAAGGGAGTATTGATTCCTGTAATACAATATTTATACCTGGTCAAGGAACTTATGTACTTATTGACGAAACATATATTAAGTATTTAAGAGGTAAAAAGATTTCAGAAGGCTCTTTAAAGTGGAAAAATGGTGAAGGAATCGATAAAGATTATGGTCATGCCATTCTGCATTATGTTGAATATTGTGATAAGATGTTTCTTACAACACCTATGCTTCGTGCTGATGATGGTTCAGACGTTCCTTCATTTGATCCAATTGGTCCAACCTACCTATATATATTCCCAGATTATAATGTTGCAGAAATTGAATTTGTTGGAAGAGCAACCGATATATATTATGATGAATATGAATTCAAATATATTGACGAAAATGGTTTCTGTTGGAAATATTATGAGGAAGATGGCAAATATTTTTTTGAAAAAAGTTATAATTTTTAAAGCTTTGTCAAACTGCCAATTATGCAAAAAGATGCAGGAGGTTCTTTCTCCTGCATCTTTTATATCTATACTTTCGTTATATCAACAACATCAATTTCAGCTTCTGTATTAATATCTTCAATTGCATCATATAATGCATTTGCTGTATCTAGTGATGTAAAACATGGCACCTTTGACTCTACTGCAAGTCTTCTTATTTTAAATCCATCTCTATTGGACTCTTTTCCTCTTGTTGGTGTATTTATTATAAAATTGATTTTTCCAAGTTGTAATAAGTTTGGTATACTTTCTGCTCCTTCCCAAATTTTTTCAACAACTTTTGCCTCAATTCCATTATTTTTAAGTAAAGTAGCTGTTCCTTTTGTTGCATATATGCCAAAGCCTTTGTTATAAAGCTTTTTAGCAAGCGGAAGCATTTCTTCTTTATCTTTATCTCTTACTGTTATAAGAACATTTCCAGTCTTAGGAATAGATATACCTGTTCCGAATAAATGCTTTTACTATTGCATCACTAAAATTTTTAGATACTCCTAGTACTTCTCCTGTTGACTTCATTTCTGGTCCTAAGCTTGTATCAGCATTTTTTATCTTTTCAAAAGAAAATACTGGCATTTTTATTGCTATATATTCACTCTTTTTGTATAAGCCTGTTCCATATCCTATGTCTTTTAATTTTTCTCCTAAAATTACTCTGGTTGCAATATATATTACTGGTAAATTTGTAACTTTACTAATATATGGCACAGTTCTACTAGAACGTGGATTTACCTCTATAATATATACTTCACCCTCACAGATAATAAATTGAATATTAAGTACCCCAAGCACATTTAACTCTTTTGCAATTTTAGTTGTATATTCTACAATTTTTTCTTGATGCTTCTCACTTATATGCTGTGTTGGATATACAGAAATGCTATCTCCTGAGTGAACTCCTGCTCTTTCTAAGTGTTCCATGATTCCAGGTATTAATATATCTTCTCCATCACATATTGCATCAACTTCTAACTCTTTTCCAAGCATATATTTATCAACTAAAATTGGATGTTCCTGCACTGTTTTATTTATCTCATTTATAAACTCTGTAATTTCATTATCATCATAAGCAATAGCCATTCCTTGTCCACCTAAAACATAAGATGGTCTAACTAAAACAGGGTATCCTAAACTTTTGGCGACTTGTTTTGCCTCTTCTGCAGTATAAACTGTACTTCCCTTTGGCCTTAAGATATCGCAATTATTTAATGCCTCATCAAATAGCTCTCTATCTTCTGCTCTATCCATATCCTCTTCTGCAGTTCCTAGTATTTTTACACCCATTTCTTTTAAAGCTTTAGTTAATTTTATTGCAGTCTGCCCTCCAAATTGTACTATTGCTCCATATGGTTTTTCAGTATTTACCACGTTTTCTACATCTTCTGGTGTTAGTGGTTCAAAGTATAACTTATCAGCTATATCAAAATCTGTACTTACTGTTTCTGGGTTGTTATTTATAATAATAGTTTCATAACCTTTCTTTTTTAGCGACCATACAGAATGAACACTACAATAATCAAACTCAATTCCTTGCCCTATTCTAATTGGTCCAGAACCTAAAACAAGAACTTTTTTCTTATCATCTTTCCCTTCTGCTTCATTTTCTTCATCATAGCTTGAATAATAATATGGTGTTTCTGCATCAAACTCAGCAGCACATGTATCTACCATTTTAAAAGTAGCTTCTAAATGGTTTTTCTTTCTCATTTTCTTTATTTCATCTACTGGCACTTTTGTAAACCTTGAAACAACCAAGTCAGTATAACCATATTTCTTTGCCATTTTTAGCAAATCTATATCCAAATTTTTTGTTTTTAAAGCTTCTTCCATCTTAACTAAATTATTTATTTTACTAATAAAGAAAGTATCAATAGTTGTCGCTTCATGAATCTGTTCAATAGTCATACCTCTTCTTAAATTTTCTGCAACTACCCACAAAGTCTCATTATTTACATGCTTTAACTCTTGTCTTATTTGTTCATCTGTAAAATCTGAATATTTAGGTAAATACAAAGAATCAACATTTTCTTCTAATGAACGAATAGCCTTCATAATACCAGCTTCTAAATTTTCTGCAATAGCCATTACTTCACCTGTTGCTTTCATCTGCGTACCAAGCTCACGATTAGCCGTTAAAAACTTATTAAAAGGCCACTTAGGAACTTTAACAACAACATAATCAAGCACTGGCTCAAAACATGCATAAGTTTTACCAGTTACAGCATTTTTTATTTCATCCAAAGTATATCCAATTGCAATTTTAGTTGCAACTTTTGCAATAGGATACCCCGTAGCTTTTGAAGCAAGAGCAGAAGACCTACTCACCCTAGGGTTTACTTCAATTACAGCATATTCAAAGCTATTAGGATTTAATGCAAATTGAACATTGCATCCTCCTTCTATTTTAAGAGCAGATATAATCTTTATAGCAGAAGTTCTAAGCATCTGATACTCTCTATCTGCAAGAGTTTGAGAAGGTGCAACAACAATACTATCTCCTGTATGCACTCCTACTGGGTTAATATTTTCCATATTACACACAGTTATACAATTTCCTTTAGAATCTCTTATTACCTCATATTCAATTTCTTTCCACCCAGATATACACTTTTCAATCAAAACCTGACACACTCTTGACAAATGCAACCCATTAGAACAAATTTCCCTTAATTGTTCCTCAGTATAAGCAATACCACCACCAGTACCACCTAAGGTATAAGCAGGTCTAACAATAACAGGAAGTCCAATTTCCCTTGAGAAACTAACTGCATCTTGAACAGTATTTACAACCTTACTTGCAATGCAAGGTTCATTTATACTCTCCATCATATCCTTAAAAGCCTGTCTATCCTCAGCATTTTTAATCCCCTCTGGAGAAGTACCAAGAAGCATAATATTCTTTTTTTCTAGATAACCTTCTTCTGCAAGCTCCATAGCAATATTAAGCCCTGTCTGACCACCAAGATTAGGCAAAATGCTATCTGGCATTTCCTTCTCAATAATCTTCTTAACAGTAGTAACCGTCAAAGGTTCAATATAAATCTTATCAGCCATATTCTTATCAGTCATAATCGTTGCAGGATTAGAATTAACAAGCACAACTTCTAACCCTTCCTTCTTAAGCTCAACACAAGCCTGAGTCCCAGCATAATCAAACTCAGCAGCCTGCCCAATAATAATAGGCCCAGACCCAATAACTAAAACTTTTTTAATCTTCGTATTTTTTGGCATATCAAAATTCTCCTTATAAAAATTTATATAAAACATTTATTATCTTAAACATTCCACTACACAGGTAGCGTTTGGAATATATTTTTTAAAAATTACTTCCTCCATGGCTTCCGCGGGTCGTAATCCCCGCATCAATGGGCTGTCGTCAGTAATTTTTAAAAAATATATTCCAAAGCAAGCTACCGTCAATTATAGCAATAAACTAAAACAATGCCATCCACCTATTTAATCATATCCAAAAACTCATCAAAAATATAACCAGTATCCTCAGGCCCAGGACAAGCCTCCGGATGAAACTGCACAGTAAAAATCTTCTTTTCCTTATATCTTAATCCCTCAACAGTCCCATCATTTAAATTAACATGCGAAACCAAAGTCTTACTCTCATCAACACTATCATCCTTCACATAATACCCATGATTTTGAGAAGTAATATAAACCTTACCATTATTCAAATCCTTAACAGGATGATTAGGCCCCCTATGCCCGTACTTTAATTTAGCGGTCTTAGCCCCAGTCGCAAGCGCCATAAGTTGATGTCCCAAACAAATACCAAGTATAGGAATATCAGTATCATAAAGCTTCTTAATCGTTCCTATACCAATTTCACAATCCTCAGGATCACCGTGGTCCATTAGAAAGCAAAATACCATCAGGATTACATTCTAAAATACTCTCCTTAGAACTATCTTGCGGATACACATAAACAGTACAGTCTCTTCTTTTTAACTCTCTTATAATATTCTCCTTACATCCAAAATCCAAAAGAGCAATTTTTTTACTACCCTCACCTGTAACATAAGGTCTTTTTGTAGAAACCATTCCGCACTAAATTTTTAGGTTTATACTCTTTAATCTCCTTAACTATTTTTTGAACATCTGATACATCCCCTGTGACTTTACCCCTCATTGTACCACTATTTCTAAGTATCTTAGTAAGCTTTCTAGTATTTACTCCTTTAAGTCCAGGAACACCATTTTCCTTTAAATACTCTTCTAACTCCTTAGACTTTCTAAAATTGCTTGAAACCTCTGCAAGTTCATGCACAAATACAGCACTTACCCATACCTTTTTAGACTCCATATCCTCTGGAATAACACCATAATTTCCGAATTAATGGATAAGTCATAACAACGCCTTGTGATGTATAAGAAGGGTCAGTAAATACCTTTAAATATCCTGCCATAGAAGTATTAAAAACCACCTCTAAACATACATCAACATCTGCTCCAATTCTTTCTCCCTCAAAGACTTGTCCATTTTCTAGTACTAGATAACCTTTCATATATAACTCCTTCAATTAAAACTTTTATATAACAATTGCTTATACTTCTCCAAAAAAAAGGAGCTAGAAGCTCCTTTTTTTCAATTAACCATTAATTTGCTTTGCAACTTCTTCTGCAAAGTTTTCTTCTTTTTTCTCTAATCCTTCACCTTTTTCAATTCTTGCAAACTCTAAAACTTTGGCACCTTTTGAAGAAAGTAAATCAGAAACCTTAATACTAGGATCTTTAACATACTCTTGATCCACTAAACAAATTTCTCCATAGAATTTTCCGATTCTTCCTTGAACCATTTTCTCAGCTATTTCAGCAGGTTTTCCCTCATTCATAGCTTGAACTTTTAATATTTCCATTTCCTTATTAACACGTTCTGCTGGCACAGCTGTTCTATCTAAGAATTCAGGACGAGCTGCTGCGATTTGCATACAAACATCTTTTGCAACTGTTTCATCTCCACCTTCTAATGAAACAAGAACACCAATTTTTCCTTCTCCATGTATATATTTTTCAACCATACCATTAGATGTAAATCTAACAAATCTTCTAATTGACATATTCTCTCCAATTGTAGCAATTTTGTCAGTTAATACTTCTGATACAGTTTTACTGCTATCTTCTATATATTTTTCAGCAAGTAAGCTTTCAACATCTGCTGGATTATTTTTTGCTACTTGTTTTGCAATATTGTTTGCAAATATTTTAAATTCTTCGTTTTTAGCAACGAAGTCTGTTTCTGCATTTACTTCAACAACAGCGCCTACTTTTTTATCATCAGATACATAAGCTGTAACAATTCCTTCAGCAGCTATTCTGCTTGATTTTTTAGCAGCTTTTGTAATTCCTCTTTCACGTAATAACTCAGCAGCTTTTTCCATATCTCCATCTGTTTCAGTTAATACTTTTTTGCAGTCCATCATTCCTGCGCCTGTTTTTTCTCTTAACTCTTTAACTAAATTTGCAGTAACCATCTATATATTTCCTCCATTTTCAAATTATTCTTCTGTTGTAGTTTCAGTTTGGGCAACCTCATTTTCTACTTTCTCTTCTTTAACTTCGATATCTTCTTCTACGTCTTCTTTCATTTGGTCATCTAAGCTTAAGATTTCTCCTTGTTTTCCTTCTATTACAGCATTTGCCATAACTGTTGCTATAAGTTTTACTGAACGAATAGCATCATCATTTCCTGGTATTACAAAGTCGATATCTTCTGGGCTACAGTTTGTATCAACCAAACCTACAACTGGAATTTTTAATTTTTTAGCTTCTAATATAGCTGTTCTTTCTTTTTTAGGATCTACTATGAAAATAACACCTGGTAAATTTTCCATTTCTTTAATTCCGCCAAGATTTTTTTCTAGTTTTTCCATTTCTTTCTTTAATCCCATTACCTCTTTTTTAGGTAATACATCAAAAGTTCCATCTTCTTGCATTGTTTCTAATTTCTTTAATCTTTGAACTCTTTTCTTTATTGTTCCAAAGTTTGTAAGCATTCCACCTAACCATCTTTGGTCTACATAGAACATACCGCAAGAAATTGCAGCTTCTTTCATGCATTCTTGAGCTTGTTTTTTTGTTCCTACAAATAAAACTGTTGCTCCTTCTTCAACTTGTTCTTTAACAAATGCATATGCATCGTCAATTTTTTTAGATGTCTTTTGTAAATCAATAATATGGATACCATTTCTAGCTTGATATATATATTCAGCCATTTTAGGGTCCCATCTTCTTGTTTGATGTCCAAAGTGAACACCAGCTTCAAGTAATTGTTTCATTGCAACTACTGCCATTTTTAATTCCTCCTTTTAGTTTAACATCCATAGTAGGTCTAACATCTATAAAGACCTTTAAGCACTATTTATAGACTAACTACTATGTGTCTATTTTAACCTTATAGATTATAACACAGAACATATTATAAAATCAAGCATTTTTTGTAAATATTTGCACATTAGCAAAAAAGAACTTTTTGGGACTGCCCCCAAAAGTTCTTTTTCGTTTATCTTAGCATATTAAACCAGTCTTTATAAATAGCTGCTGTCATGTTTAGTAGATTTATTTTTTTAACTTCATTTTCTGCAATTATATTTATGCTTTTTATTTCTTCATTATCCATAGTATAAGTTACATTTCCTATTACTTCTCCTTTTTCAATAGGTGCTTCTAAATTTTCTTTAAATGTTACGTTTTGTGTAACATTTCCTGATTTAGATTTTTTTATAAAGAATGATGCGTCTTCAGATAATATTGCATTTATTGAAGAAGATACTCCCTTTTCTACATTTACACTTCCGAAGGCTATCTCCCTTTTTTCCAAATGAAATACTTGTAAAATTAGAAAATCCAAAGTTTAGTAATTTCCCGAGCTTCTTTAAATCTTATATCTCCAGATGGAGAATGCATTATAACTGCAATTAGTGATAATCCTTCTCTTGTTGCACTTGCAGATAAGTTATATAATGCTAAAGATGTTGAACCTGTTTTAAGTCCTGTACACCCATTATAATTTCTAACTAGTTTATTTGTATTTACAAGCTGAGTTTTTCCTCCGTCTTAATTCATCCATATATATTGTTGTATAATTTGTAATACTTGGATGATTAATTAGTAATTCTCTTGACATTAAGGCAATATCATATGCTGATGTTAGATGTTCATCTTCATCTAGTCCATGGCAGTTTTTAAAATTTGTATCATGCATTCCTAAAGATTTCGCCTTATTATTCATTCTGGTTACAAACTCTTCTTCAGAACCTGCCAGATGTTCTGCCATAGCTAGGACACAGTCATTTGCGGAATTTAAGCATATAGCTTTTAACATTTCTTCTACTGTTAAGCTCTCATTTTCTTCTAGCCATATTTGAGAACCTCCCATTGAAGCTGCATTTGCTGAGCAAGTAACATTATCTGTTAATTTAAGTTCTCCGATTATCAATAGCTTCCATAATTAAAAGTAGAGACATAACTTTAGTAACAGAAGCCGGTCTAAATCTCTCATGAGAGTTATGTTCATACAAAACTGAACCGAGTAGACTGCTCAATTAATATTGCTCCTCCAGATTCTAATTTCAAATCCGTTTCAGTGTCACTAACAGTTTCCAGAAGCCCGAGAATATGAATTTGACCACACATATGAGTATGGATTTGCAGCCAAGCAAAAAGATGATTGTATTATAATAAGAGATATTATTAATATAGTGAATATAATCTTTTTTAATTTCATTAAAACTTCCTCCAAATATATCTAGTTTGTTTATTAAAAGATATGAGAAAATGCATTCAAATATTACTAATCTAAAATATAAATATACTCATTCCACTCATTACTAAACTAGCCGTTTTGTGGTAATATATTTATTTTTTGCAATGGACGCGTAGGGAAGCTCCCCTAATAGAAATGACCCTAGGCGAATGACGAAGCCAGCAAGGGAATTTCAGAAAATAAATATATTACCACAAAAGTTGGGCGGAAACAAAATCACTATATTATATAAAAAACTTATAGCTAATTAATATTATATATGTTAAAATATTATATATTTATAACATTATGGAGGTTTTTATGAAACATACTTTGCTAGTTGGTACTTATTCTGATTTTGGAGTATACAAATTATCATTTGAAAATGGAGTTTTATCTTTTTTAGGCTCAGATAATAGCTTTGAAAACTGCTCTTATTTATGCAGTGGTGATAGCTCTATTAATTATAATGTTGTTGAAGAACTTAAATCTTCTAATTGCAAAAATGGATTTGTTTTAGCAAGAAATGCAGACCTTTCTATTATTAATCGCCTTGAAACAGTAGGCTCTTCTCCTTGTTATATCTTTTTAGATAAGCTTAGAAATTTACTATATGTATCAAATTATGGAGACGGTTCTTTAAATGTTTTTTCACTAAATAATGATAAATCTTTAAAAAAACTAATATTTTCAAAATCTTTTACTAGTCATTCTCGCATTCATTCTTCTATTTTATCTTCTGATGGTAACTTTTTGTTTATTACTGATTTAGGCGCCAATAAGCTATTTGCCTATAAAATTGATTACAAAGAAGACCTTTTTGATTTAATATACAATTTTGAATATGAATTTTTAGAAGATACCCAACCAAGACACATTGTTTTAAATGATAACAACATTTTTTTAGTTACAGAAGACTCATGTAAATTATATCATCTTGAATTTTCTGAAACTTTACGGTTTTAAATTGATTTCAAAACTTTCATTATTGCCTGATAAAGAAAAAAATTTAAGTGATTATACAGGATGTGCCATAAAATTTAGCAAAGATAAAAAATTTATTTTTACATGTATTAGAGGTTTAGATAGTATTAGTGTATTTTCTATAAACCCTAAATTAGAATTAATTAAGCATATCTCATGTTTTGGGAAAACTCCTAGAGATATATTAGTAATAGATAATTACCTTCTTTGTGCAAACCAAAACTCTAATTCTATTACGGTCTTCGATATAAATAAAAACACAGGTGAGCTATGTTATAAAAGTACTTTTAACATACCACATCCTGCGTGTATAATAAATTTATGATATTTGACCTGAATCTACTATAATATTTTGTCCTGTTAAAGCTCGCATTTCATTTGTTATACAATATACCGTATCTGCTATATCTTTTGGTGTTGTAAAATCATTTAATGCTAGCATTTCTTTATATTTGTAGTTATAAAAATTACCATTACTTTTTATATCTTCTTCTGTTGGAACAGTACCAGGCGAAACTACATTTACTCTTATTCCCTTTTTGCCAAATTCTTTTGTAATTGCTTTCATGAATCCAATTATTCCAGCCTTTGCTGCACTATATATTGGCAAGTTAAAAGTTTTTAAAGCATTAACAGAAGATATCAAGACAATGTTTTTATTATCTTCTTCTTTTTCTAATAATGGTAGAAAAATTTTTGTTACACAAATATGTGCTTTTAAGTTTAATGAAATTGATTTATCAATATCTTCAAATGTCGCAGTTTCTAGTCCATCAATTTCAGTTTTTGTTGGCATTCCAGCAGCACTAATAAGGTGTGTTATTCTCCCATATTTAGCATTTATCTTTTCATACAATTGCTCTATTTGATTAATATTTGTAACATCTAATTCATAAAACTCATAGTTTTCATTTTTAGAATAGTCACATACTTTTTCTTTCAAATCTGTTCCTATAACAATTGCCCCATTATCTAAATATCTTTTTACAATATGCTTTGCAATATTTCCACATCCGCCAGTTATTAAAACTATTTCTTTATTCATTTCTTAGCACCACTTTTCTCATAAATAATTAAAGTTCTTTCTTTACCTTCTTTTTCAAAATCACTAGGATTATTAATAATATCTTTTATACTTTCTTTCGTTTCAAAAAATGGTTCTGCACCATCTGAATATACACAAATATAATTTATATTTGTTAAGTCTATTTTGTAAGAATCTATATAGTGTGCTACTTCTTTTTCTCCTGTTAGCACTCCAAAAGATATTTCTTCTCCATTGTATTTCATTTTAGGTTTGTTTCTAAAATCTCTTCTTACCATTACTCTATCTTGTGGTTTTTTCCAGTCGTATTTATGATTTTTGATATAAACCTCTGACAAATATTTTTCAAAATTTGTATGATTATTTATAGTTTCAAACTTTGTATTAAATTCCTCATCAAATGCCTTTATATGGCAGTCTCCTATTGAAAAAGCATATAAATAGTTTTCATCAAAATATCCTCCAACTGCTACACATCCATATAAATCTTCTTTTAGATAATCTATTTTTCTTCCTTTATTTATTTCCCATATATCTTTATTTACTTGTTTTACAACTTCTAGCATAATTTCTTCATTTACTATTTTAGAATTTGATATTAATGTAATATAATTTTGTACGCATATTTTTGCAGCTTTATATGCCCCACTTGGATTTGGATATTCTTTTATCCACTTTCTTACTTCTTCTTCGTTTTTAGGATATGGAACACTTTCTCCATAAATAGAATCTCTTGTAACACCATCTGCTATACAAAATATGTTTTTATTTACTTCAAAATAATCTTCTTCTACTGGTTTTGCCTTATATTTTTCAAAAACTGAATTATCGCACATTTTTGCATATTTTAAATTAAACATTCTTTTTCCTTTCAAATTCCTTAGTATGCTCATTTATTTCTTCATACATCTTGGCATCTGGTTTAGACATTTTCTCCTTTATTTCTTTTGGAAGAAAAGCTCTTATATCTGCAATAATTTTGCAATAGTTTAGTGCTTCTTCATAGTCTTCTTCACAAATTTTTTCTATAATCATTCTTTGACTTTTATGCACAGCTGGAACTTTTAATTTTTGGCTTAGTCTATAAAACCATCTCATCTCTTTCATTATTTTAATTTTAACTTTGTCTTCAATTTCTGAGTCTATGAATTTATATAACATATATGAAATATTTTTTGCATAGATAAATCTATAAAATGCTAAGAAGCCACTATCTTTAAAGTTATTATATATTGCTTTGTAGGCTTTATTTATCCCATTAAAATATTCTTTTGAGCAGTTAAAAGATACAGACTTTACTCCGAATATTTCCTTTGTTTCTTTGTCTATAACAATACATAACCTTTTTAGCATAATATGCATTTGTACTTTTCATAAGACAAGAAGTTGTAAAATAAGCATCTTCTGCAGGTACTCCTTCTAAAAATCTTATTTTATTATCTTCAACAAACTTTCTTCTGAAAATCTTATTACAAGCACTTGAACAAAAAACAAAAAAAGATTTATCATAATCATATATACTTAGTTTAAAATCTTGATACTTATTAACATCAAAGATTGGGTTCTCCCATAAAGTTCCATCATAATCTGTGTTTATATAATTTGCTGTAATGAAATCTGCCTGCTTTTCTTCTATCTTATTATATAAAAACTCACAGGCATCTTTTATAAAAAAGTCATCAGAATCAGCAAACATAAGGTATTTCCCTTTTGCAAGATTCAAGCCAATATTTCTTGCAGCTCCTGCAACTTTATGATTTTTATCTAATTTTACACTCATAAAATTCTCATATTTATCAGCATATTCATCCATAATTTTAGTAGAATTATCTTCTGAAAAATCATCAACCATTATGACTTGAATATCTTCTAAAGGCATAGTTTGACTACATATAGATTCACATAATTCTCCAAGATATTTTTCAGCATTATATACTGGTATAATAATTGTTATTTTATACATCTACATTTCTCCCTATTTATATTATTTCATATATTAAAATCTATATAATAGCACAAATTTAAAATTTCTCTAAAATAAAAAAACCTTTATTATAATAACATAATAAAAATAAATTTTCAACCATACATTTCTTTTTTAATTATTTCTTAAGTTTTAAAAAACAAGAATTGAGCTTTTACTCTAGATTTTCTTTAAATAAACCTAGAGTAAAAGCTCTTTCTATCTATATTTGCTTCCTAAATATTTATTATTGCACAATATCTCTTTTATTAAAGCTATCAAACATTGTTATAGTCATAAGTATCACACAAACTCCAAGTACTGCAAGCGAAAATCCGACACTATTTCCAGAAATTGAGTTAGAAATATTTTGCATAGCTGTATAAGATATATTATTTGCAAATATACTATCAGCTAAGCCTAAATTGTTAAATGGTATAAATTTTACCCAGTCTGCAGTAATAAATTGGTTTATAATCTGCATTATTATACCAGAGCCTATATAGCAAGCTATACTTACTCCAACGGATAATGCTGTATTTCTTGTAATGACTGATAGCATAAATGCAAATATCATATACACCAATATATCTATACTTGATGTTAAGAAATAAAGTACTGTGTATAAAGTATTTGATATAGACTTTGCTTCGCCATTTGAAACATAAACGTAAACAGTTCCATCTTCTTTAAAGAAGATGTTTCCTAGAACTACACTAAGAAGTGAAAGAATTAACGTAACAACAAGTAAAATTATAGTAGCAGATAATATTTTTGCAAGTAAAACTTTCCATCTTTTATTTGGCGTAAATAGTAAAAATTTTATAGTTCCTTTTGATATTTCTGTTGATATAGCTGAGCCTGCGATTATTATCATAAGTATTGAAACTAGTGCTAAACTAAATGTTGGTGCAAACATATCATACATACTTCTTGCAGAAGAACCTGAACTTAGTACAGGAATATTACTTTCTAGTCTATATTCTGCCATTTTTAAATTGTCTTTTATTTCTTCAATTTCTTCTATTTTAAGTAACTTTCCAGACTGATTTATTCCTGTTCTCAAATTAGACTTCATATTTGATATATCTTCATATAATGAAGCTTTCCAGTCAAACATTGTAATGCTATCTTCTTTTCCTATTTCGTATTTTTTTCGTATATCTAGCAAATATATTTCATCATCATATTCTTCTTTAGTAATTTCTTTACTATCAAACTCTGCCTTTTTATCTTCTTTCATTATGTCTATATATCCTGCGAAATCATCATTTTCAAGTAACTTTGTTCTATCTGATATAACTTTTTCATTTTCTAATTTTGTTTTATTATCTAATGCACTTTCATTTAAAGCCAATAAATAGCTTGCATTTTGTATTTCAGATAAAGCCTGCATTTTCCAATTATTAAATCCATATGAATACATATAATTTATATCGCATTTTAAAGCAACTTCATATGTAGTTATTTGTGATTTCATATTTGCCATTGTTTCTTTATCATAGTGACCTGCCTCATTTTCAACAGATTTTTTCATAGAAGATAATTCTTCTTTCATCTCTTCTTTCCAATTTTCACTATTTTGCATATAATAGCTTGGCAAATCGTTTAACATCATTATTAAATTAGAAAATCCAATTGCTGCAAATAATGCTAATATAGAAAGACCTATTATTATTTTCGTAGAGGTCTTTTTAAGTGTTTTTATTGTTTCATTTTGTATTAATTTAATCATTTTTTTGACCTCCTTTTTTGTTTTCCGTTGCTGCAAAGAATATATCTTCTAAGCTCTTTTCTTTTTGTATTACATTATATATTCCAACTTCATTTTTAACAAGTAATTTAATTAACTCTGGAATATTATCAAAACTCGTTTTAACTGATATTTTATCTTCTTTTACGCAAACCTCATATTTTGCTTTTTTTAGAACTTTTTGCGCTAAATTTACATCAGTAACTTCTATAATATTTTCTATTGTAGCTGCGTGTTCTTCTTCTTTACTTCCTATATCTTCTACTTTTACAATTTTACCTTTATTTATTACGGCAACTTTATCACACATAAGCTCCATTTCTGTTAAAATATGTGATGAAACAAATACTGCAACTTTGTTTTTCCTAGCAATATCTTTTAAAATGTCTCTTAAATGTTTTATTCCTGCTGGGTCTAAACCATTTGTTGGTTCATCTAATATTAACAATTTAGGTGAATGAAGAAGAGTAAGTGCTAAACCCATTCTTTGCTTCATTCCGAAGAGAATATTTAGAAACTTTCATATTAGCTGCATCTTTCATACCAACTAATTCAATAATTTCATCTATTCTTTCTTTACTTACATTTCTTAGCCTTGCAAATAATTTTAAATTATCAATTCCAGACATATATCCATACATATCTGGATTTTCAACTATTCCACTTGAAACTTCCATCGCCTTTTCAAATTCTTTTTTTACATCAAAGCCATTTACTTTAATTTCTCCTTCATCTATACTTAAAAGTCCGAAGTATCATTTTTATTGTAGTAGTCTTCCCGAGCTCCATTTGGTCCTAAAAATCCAAATATTTCTCCTGCTTTTACTTCTAAATTTACACTATCTACAACTTTAGTTTTACCAAAAAACTTGCTCAAGTTTTTTATTTCTAATACAGTTTCCATAATTTTTCCTTTCTATAGAATTAGTAAACCATAGTTGTCATTCCATGAGATGCGAAATAATCCTGATATTGTAAATCAGCATATACAACTTTCCATTTTCCATCTACATTTTTTAAAGTAATTGTTTCTTCTGAAGGATTGAAGCTAGTTTTTTTAGATATTTCTTTCTCTTCTTCCTCATTATTACTTTCTAAATATTTTACTTCTTTTTCTACTTTTGAATAAAACGTAACAGTTACTTGGTCTTCGTCAAATACCATTTTCTTTATTTTTATAATTTCTCTATTAAAACTTGTTGTAACAGATGTAGATATGTCTTCATTTTGTAGATAGCTTGCAACCATGTCCTTTTGCATTTTTACTATTATTTCATTATCTATCATCTTAAGTTTTAATTCTTTTTCTAACTTATCCATTTGACCGGTTAATTGACTTATTTACATTATCTTTTATTTTCTCAAAATTTTCAATACCTCCAGTATTTGCTAAAGTATAAATTTTTTGATAATCTTTTGGTATAACAGCAAACTCATTAATAGTCTCTATATAATCCTTGCAAGCACTTTCTATATTTGGTTTTTCGTTATTTCTTTTTACTTCAACACAAATTAAATAAACTACAAGTATTGTCAAAACAATTACTGTAAGAACTAACCCTTTATTGATTTTCTTAAAAATTTTCATATACTCTCCCTCCTTTTGTTCTATATTATATATCTATTTTTCTATGAATTCAATTATTTAATAAAACTTTAATAAATATACTAATCGTAAGTAAACATATTAAAGATGGCAAAAAAAATCCCCCGCCTTAGCCGTATGATGCAGAAATTTTATGGACCTGTATATATACAGGTGGGTGCCTTCCTAAATACTTCTGGGTTTCTTACTATGTCTAATGTGAGATGTAAGCTTACACGCCATATTCAGAGTCTTGGCTCCCATATCCATTACTTTGTAGGTTCTAAAATTTCCGTATAACTACGAACCACGCAGGGATTTTTATTTAATTGTTATATTTATTGTAACATATTTATAGTATTTTATCAAGCATTTTTAATACTTTTCATGTACTAAAACTTTTTATTTTATTACAATTTTTTCTATAAATTGAGTTGCTTCATTATATTGAATTTCAACATTATATATATCTTTTACTAAACTTTCTTTAACATTAGATATATTGTATATATATATGTTTTCTTCATATTGTACTCGAATTTTATGTGCACTTTCTAAATTAGACTTAATTATTAAATCTAAAAACGATAATATAGTATTTTTCGAACGTTCTCCCTCATAACTTTCAAACTGACTGTTGAATGCTTTTGCCTCAGGATTTTCATTTGTTACTAGTGCACTGCTCATATTATTATCTTCATTTGATTCACTTAAATTTGTTTCATTGTCTTGATTTGTATTACCATTTTCGTCTTCTTGATTATTATTTTCTGTCTGATTATTTTCTTCTCCATTATTATTTTCTTCATTATTTTCGTTGTTGTATCCTAATCTTTCTTCCATACGTTCAATAAACTCAGATGCATTATAAGGAATACCTTTGTATACTAGATAGTACTTTGTTTCTCCTCCACTTGTTAATGAATATATGTAATCAAACATAAAAGGTAATATCATATCTCCTTTTGTATTTACTCCACCATATATTCCATCTTTTGATAAAACAATTACTTCTGAGTCTACAATAGTTAAAACATTGCCCACTACTCTATCTGTAATTTCTGAATTTATGCATCCCACCTCATCATGCTCTAATTCTGCTATTTTATTTCCATTTACATCAAATATTCCCCACTTATCGTTTAAGCATACTGGTATCAATTTATTATAAAATATATATTGATTTTTAATATTATCTGCTAAAAATTCTGATACATCTACTCCTATGCTATCGTATTCTATATGTACGATTAATTCATCTTCAGAATTTATAACTCCATATTTTGAATTGCTTTTTACTAAATAGTACTCCAAATTACTATCTATCAGTTTTATTTCATCATAGTTAACTTTAATTTTAGTTTCACCTGTTTCGTAAGCAATTCCTACTTTGTCACTTGCATTTGTTATTATAAATTCTCTTGAGCTTTCTATGAATTTAATATCATTATATCTTGGGCTTATTATTTCTTCTCCTGTTCTTGTACTTAGCACTCCATATTTCCCAGTCGAACTTTTAGCTGCAATTATTCTTCCATAGATTAGAGCTTTTTGGTTATTAAACTCTTCACTTATAATGTCATATCCAAAGTTTTTGATATTTTGTTTATAATATTCAGTTAAATATGGTAATGTTTGTATCGTTATTGAATTTGTTTCATCAGAATAAGAAAATATTGAATTAAATGCCTGCATAAATCCATTTTGACTTATATACCATTTATTATTCATTTTAATGACTGGAAGGTCTATTTCTATATATTCATAGTCTTCTGTACTATTCGGGGCAACTTTAGCAATTAATGCAGAATTAAGATAAAATGATGTGGTTTCAGTGCCATCTTTTGCTTCTACATACATTTTACTTGTATCTTCAACATTTACTTTGTATTCTCCATTATGCGTTTCATATCCTACTAGTCCTGCTATATCTTTAATTGATATATAAATTACATTGTTTTCAGTAAATATAAATGTATCAGGTTCATAATTTACGGAATTACCATTAATACTTGCTGTTAGACTTTTTCCTTGTATACTTAGTATTAATATAAATATACCTATAACTGCTAAAATTGTAAATAATATTAACAATAATATTATTTTTGCTCTTTTATTTTGGCTATCTTTCTTTTCTACTAATACATCTTGCTCTATTTTCACTCTTTATCCCCCTTTATTCATTTGTGTATCCATATTTTTCGTAAAATTCATTTTTAAAATCCATAAGACTATCATTTTCTATTTCTATTCTAACTCTTTCCATAAGTTTAGTCAAGAATTTTAAGTTATGAATTGATAATAATCTAAAGCCTAGCATTTCATCAGCTTTAATTAGATGTCTTATATATCCTCTTGTATAATTTCTACATGTGTAGCAGTCACATTCTTTATCTAGTGGTCCCCAGTCTCTTTCATACGTTTTATTTCTAATTACTAACTTCCCGTTTAGATGTAAACGCTGTTCCATGTCTTGCAATTCTTGTAGGCAACACACAGTCGCCCATATCTATTCCTGCTAAAACTGCTTCTATCAAATAGTCTGGAGTTCCAATTCCCATCATATATCTTGGTTTATCTTTTGGCATAAGTGGTGTTATATATCTTAAAATATCTAGGTACTCAGCCTTTGGTTCTCCAATTGCTATTCCACCTATTGCATACCCTGGTAAATCAAGTTTTATCAAATCCTCTAAAGACTCTTTTCTTAAATCTTTATAAAATCCTCCTTGAATTATTCCAAACAATCCTTGTTTATCTGGATTTTTATGTGCAGCTTTGCATCTTGCCGCCCATCTACTTGTTCTTTCCATTGATTTTTTTGTATACTCATATGTAGATGGATAAGGGCAACATTCATCAAATGCCATTATTATATCTGCTCCAAGTGCATTTTCTATTTCCATAACTTTTTCAGGCGAGAAAAAATGTTTTTTTCCATCTAAATGTGACTTAAATTCTACTCCATCTTCTTGGATTTTTCTTAAATCTTTTAAGCTAAATACTTGGAATCCTCCACTATCTGTAAGTATTGGTCTATCCCAATTCATAAATTTATGAAGTCCACCAGCTTCTTTTACAATTTCATGGCCTGGTCTTAAATATAAATGATATGTATTTGAAAGTATTATCTGAGCTTCTACCTCATTTTTTAATTCTTCTGGAGTTAATGACTTAACAGTTGCTTGCGTTCCGAACTGGCATGAATATAGGAGTTTGTATATCTCCATGTGGTGTATGTATTATTCCTCTTCTTGCTCCTGTTTGTTTACATTCATGTAAAAGCTCATAAATTATAGCTTTATTTTCCATCTTCTATACCCTCCACTGTTTCCTCTATTATTTCTTCAACTGAAGATGTGCAGTGTGAACATTTAACTGCTTTATATGGTATTTCAGATAAGCAATAAGGGCATATTTTTGTAGATGGTTCTTTTGGTTTTTCATTTACTTCTTCTTTTTTTGATTTTTTAGATTTTCTCTTTATTGTTTGCATAGCTTCTTTATTAAGCTTTTCTAGTTTTTTGTTTATCTTATTAATATATTTTAATGCTAGGAAAATTGAAAAAGCTATTACAAAAAAATTAATAAGTGCGTTAACAAAAGAACCTATTCCTATTTCTGCAATTCCTTCTCCAATTACTATCTTCCATTCTGAATAATCTATATTTCCTGTAAATATTGCTGTTAGTGGCATGATAATATCATTTACTAAAGAATTTACAATTTTTTGAAAAGCTCCACCTATTACAACTCCTACTGCTAAATCAAATGCATTCCCCTTCATAGCAAATTCTTTAAATTCTTTTATGATTGACATTTTTGCTCCTCCTATACTTAAAATTTTTCTCCATTTTAAAACTTAAGTGCTAGAGTTTACACCCTAGCACTAATTTACTTTTTATTTTTAATTTTCTTCTGGGTAAACGCTTACCTTCTTTTTGTCTTTTCCTAATCTTTCAAATTTAACAACACCATTTACTAATGCATATAAAGTATCATCACTACCAATTCCAACATTAGTTCCTGGATGTATTTTTGTTCCTCTTTGTCTCATTAGGATATTTCCTGCTAGTACAAATTGTCCATCAGCTCTTTTTACCCCAAGACGTTTAGACTCACTATCTCTACCGTTCTTAACACTACCTTGCCCTTTTTTATGTGCCATGTGCTTTATTCTCCTTTCTAAAGTTTATATTAACTCGAAATTAAGCTTCTTTTTTAGCAGTTGTTTTAGCTGCTGGCTTTTTCTCTGTGTTTTCAGCTTTTTCTACTTTTTCTGTCTTTTCAGCTGCAACTTTTATAGATGTAATTTCTACTTTTGTGTATGGTTGTCTATGTCCTTGTTTTCTTCTATAATTCTTTTTAGCTTTATATTTGAAAACAATTATTTTCTTAGCCTTACCATGTGCCACAACTTTACCTTCTACTGCTGCACCTTTAACATAAGGAGTACCAACTTCAACTTTTCCTTCATCTGATACAAGGACAACTTTGTCGAATTTTACTTTTTTTCCTTCTTCTCCATCTAATTTTTCGAAGAATACTACGTCTCCTTTTGATACCTTATATTGCTTTCCACAAGCTTCGATTATTGCATACATGCTTGATAAAGCACCTCCCTTTTTTTGTATACTCGCTAACCTTAAAATGTAGGTACCTAAACTTAATTAGGTTTTACAAACCTTGACTTATGCGGTTACAATTAAGTATTTTACCACACCTATTATGTTTTGTCAACATTTTCCTCCTGCATTTTTATTTTTATTCTATTCCAAACTTCATTAGTTTTTAAATATTCTTTATAATGTATTCTTACATTTTCATCATATTTTTCTAATTCGCCCTCTAAGCACAAGAAATTATGATTTGGAAACATCTCATTTACATTTTTTAAACTATTTTTCAAATTATCTTTTGCAATTTCAATATCTCTTAAGTATGTATTTCTTTGCATTATATACATAAGAAGTGGCTTATATTTTATCCACCCCATTGATGCTTTTAAAAATCTTTCTCCGTATCGCTTCATCATCTAATGCTATTTTCTCAAATCTTTTTGGAAACTTTCCTTTTAGAATTCCTGTATATTTAAGAAAGCTATCATGAAAATGATATGTAGGAACTTTTACAACATTTGCTTCTGAAAGTAATGTTGAAAAAAATGCATCTTCTCCTCTTGCAAATGGTGGATTATAAAATGCTGGTATTTTGTCGACATGTGTTAAGTTTATACATATTCCAGAACCCAATAACCAATTTTCTATTCCTATATGTTTTAATACTATTTTATCTTTTCCTTCTGTTATATCAGTTTCTGCAAATGACATACCATTTTCACTTTGTTCCATTGTTTTTTTTACTTTACTCCATGATACAGCTTCATTGCTAACTGCATCTATATATTTTTTGAAGTTTTCTTCTTCTACTTCATCATCAAACTTTACACATGGTACTGGCGACATATTTCCACATCTATGTCCAACTGTTACATCTGCATATTCTATAACATTTAAATGTTCTAATAAATTATCTTGCTTTTTCCAACTTATATTATTTCCCTCACCCTTAATATTTGCATATGGGTATTCATCATCATCCCAAAATAACAAGTAATCCATTTTTCTTTTAAGTGCAAAATACATAATTGCATTTCTTGCTCTTCCATATCCACAACCCAAAATAAGATTTACTTCACTTTTTGTTAAATTATATCTTGATTTTAAAATTTTCTTTTCTTCTTCAATATCTTCAGGTGTTATATATTTTATATTTATTTTTTTATATACATCATCTTTTAGTGAGTAAAAATCTTCTCTTTTTGTATGTTGATATTCTAAATCATATAATATAAATATTGTTAAGTTTACTTCTTCTTTATATCTTTGTAGTTGCTCTATCATGTCTTTATAACAATTATTTATGATATTACAGATATTAGTTCTTCCTGCCAAAAATCCTATTCCAAATTCTACTGGCTTTGCCATGATTTCACTTTCCTTTATTATATTTTAGTTAAAGCTTTTATTTTACTATAGCAATATCTTTTATTATTACAAATGTATTATAACATGTGATATTTTTTTTTGCAAGTTTTTAATTTTTCTTTAAGAATTATATTGAATTTATTTGCTTTTTGATATATGATATTAATTACATGTACAAAGGAGGAAGTTTTATGGCTAAAAATGAAGAAAATAAAAAAGCTAAGAAAACTAATATCAAAAGCGACACAGCCAAAACAGCTACAAAGAAAGTAACTTCATCAACTAAAAAAACTACATCTAAACCAAAAACTGTAGCTAAAAAAGATGAAGTAAAATCTAAAGTGGCTTTAGAAAATAAAAAAGAAGAAAAGCTTGAAAAAGAAGTTACCCAAAAAGCTGCAAAGTCTACTACTGTAAAAAAGGCTACTTCTAAATCTAGTACTACTACAAAAAAATCTACAGTTAAGGCTTCTGAAGAAAAAAAGGTTGAATCTAATAAAGAAACTAAAAAAGCATCTGCTTCTAAGTCAAAAAAAGCAGATACTAAAAAAACTACCAATAAATCTTCTAAAACTCCTAAGTCTGCAACTTCTAAAAAAGTAGATACTAAAGCTAAGTCTTCAAAAGCAAAAAAAACTTCTTCTAAAGTTGCAAATTCAAAGTTAGATAATAGTTCTACTGTAAAGCCTATGCTTGCAGAATATTATGATTTACCTTATAGATATAATCAAACAATAGTTAAAATTCTTGCACAAACACCAACTACTTTATTTATTTATTGGGATATTTCAGATGATGATAGAAATGCTTTAGTTAATAAATATGGAGAAAATTTCTTTTACGAAACAAGACCAATTCTTTTAGTTCATAATTTAACTTATAATTATACATTTGAAATAGAGATAAATGATTTTGCAAATAGTTGGTATATTAGAACTCAAGAGTCAAATTGTAATTATAATATTGAACTTGGTAGAAAATATAATAATATAAATAACGAATATATATATATCAATTCTTCAAATAATATGATTTCTCCAAATGACCATGTATTATTTGAAAATGCTAATTTAGGAAATGTTGTATTTAAAAATGTAAAAACCAATACACTTTCTTCAAAAAATTTTGGTAGTTTAAGATTTATGACTGCTATGGATAAATTATATGGTAATATATATGACGTATATAGTGCACTCTATGATGGTGAAATATTAAACGAGCTTAAATTACCATCTTCTGGTGAGTTTTATTTAAAGAAATGGAAAGAGGAAAACAAATGAAGAATAATCCAAAAGGGTACGTAAGTTTTGTACTACATGCACATTTACCTTTTGTGCATCATCCAGAAAGTGAAAATTATTTAGAAGAAGAATGGCTTTTTGAAGCAATATCTGAAACATATATCCCATTACTTATGAATTTTAAAAAATTAGAGGAGGAAAAAGTTGACTTTAGGATAACTATGTCTCTTACTCCCCCTCTTCTTTCTATGCTAGATAGTTCACTTCTTCAAAAAAGATATATAAAATATCTAAATAAACATATTGAACTATGTGAAAAAGAAGTTGTAAGAACTGCAGATAATCAAAGGTTAAATGAACTATCTAAATATTATTTAGATAGATATACATCTGACTTACATATTTTTAAAGATGTCTATAATTGTAATATTATCCAGGGCTTTAAGCATTTTCAAGATATTGGAGTTTTAGAAATTATAACATGCCGGAGCAACACATCGGATATTTTCCTATTTTATATGTTAATGAAAAAGCAGTTAAAGCACAAATTGCAGTTCGGTGTGCAAACTTATGAAAAATATTTTGGAAGAAAACCTCGTGGTATATGGCTTCCTGAATGTGGATATGTTCCTGAGGCTGATAAATATTTAAGAGAATTTGGTATAGAATATGTTATAACAGAATCGCATGGTATTTTATATGCAAATCCAGTTCCTGTTTATGGTACTTTTGCTCCTATTGTCTCAGATGGAGGCGTTATTGCATTTGGTCGTGATTTAGAATCTTCAAGGCAAGTTTGGAGCTCAGTTTGCGGCTATCCTGGTGATTATAATTATCGTGAATTTTACAGGGATATTGGATATGAAGCAGATTACGATTATATAAAACCATATATTACCTATGATGGAGTTAGAGTAAACACTGGCATCAAATATAATAGAATTACAGGTAAAACTGAAGATAAAGATTTATATAATGTCAGATGGGCAATGAACTCTGCTGAAAAGCAAGCAGGACACTTCTTTGACTCTAGAGAAGCACAAATAGATCACTTATCTAACTTTATGGATACCACGCCTATTGTACTTTGTCCTTATGATGCAGAACTATTTGGACATTGGTGGTATGAAGGCCCATATTGGCTATATATTTTATTTAAGAAAATTTATTATGATAAATGTGACTTTAAACTTATTACTCCTTCTGAATTTATTGATAAATATCCTGAAATGCAAAAATCTACTCCTTGTCGTTCTAGCTGGGGTGCAAATGGATATAGTGAAGTTTGGCTAAACGAATTAAATGATTATGCTGTAAGACATTTGCATAACTGTGCAGATAAAATGGTTGAACTTGCAAATACTTTCGCAAACGAAACTGATGAATTGAAAATTTCTGCTTTAAATCAATGTGTAAGAGAACTTTTACTTGCTCAAAGTAGTGATTGGAATTTTATTATAACAAACGGAACAATGGTAGATTATGCAAAAAGACGTACTAAAGACCACGTTGGAAGATTTACCAAACTATATAACCAGTTAAAATCAGGAAACATTGATAAAGAATTTTTAGAAGACATATCAGAAAAAGACAAGATTTTCCCTGATATCGATTATAAGATATATATGTAAAACAAGCTCACAAAAACCTCCTTTTGAATAAGATAATGTATAAACCAATTTTTTTTGAGGGATACTACATTTGAAAAGTATTTAAAAGGGAGGTCTTTTTTTGTGAAATCGTTCTGCATAAAAGAAAATAACAGCGAAATAGTTCAATTTATAAACGATAAACTTGCAACTTCAAATCTTCCCTCTCTATTTACTTCAAATAAAACTTTTAAAATTTATAGAAATATAATAATTCATTATACAGGAGAAAATTTTGAAACTTTTTTAGATAAAGTTTCATCTATTATTACAGATACTATTATCCATTTTTATCAAAAGAAATTATTCAAAAGAATACTTGAATACAACTATTTTTATTTTAACTTAAATGAGAAAAAAGAAATATTAGAAATAGCCAGGTCATTTATAGAAGATGATCTTATATCTAAAGAAGATAACTATTTTTCCATTTATTATTCGGTTTTAGACTATATAAAAGAAAACAAATCACTTGTTTTAGAAGGCTTTGTTAATTTTAGACTTCAAAATTATATGAAAAACTTAGATTATATTATAGACCTTTCTGTAAATAAATTTATAACAGATAGAGAATACTTAGAATTTGTAAATATGCTAAAACTTTACATTTCACTTACACCTTCTAAATCATCTGTTATACATTTAGTACATCTTCGGAAGTGAATGTATTTTACTTGACAAAGATAAAAATATAATTCCAATAGATGATGAATCTATTCTAAATACAAAATACTTATCTGATATAAGTTTTTCTCCAAATGACTACACACTAAATGCATTACTAAATTTAACACCAAGGAAATTAGTAATACATTTAATGGGTAAAAGCAATAACGATGAGTTTATTAACACATTAAAGCTCATATTTGAAAACAGATATGAAATCTGCTCATCTTGTGAACTATGTAACCTTTGTAATATTAGGTTCAACTAAATTATAAGCATAGCATCTCCAAAGCTAAAGAACCTATATTTTTGATTCACAGCTTCTTTATATGCATTTAATATATATTCTCTACCGCGCTAAAGCTGAAACAAGCATTAAAAGGGTTGATTTAGGCAAATGAAAATTTGTAATTAATCCATCAATGCATTTAAATTTATAACCTGGATATATATAAATGCTAGTATCAGCTTCACATGCATGTACAAATCCATTTTCATCTGATACACTTTCAAGAGTTCTGCAAGAAGTTGTTCCAACAGCAAAAACTTTTTTGCCTTTTTCTTTTGCTTTATTTATCTTCTTTACATCATCTTCTTTTATATAGAAATGTTCAGTATGCATTTCATGTTCTTCCACATTTTCTTCTTTTACAGGTCTAAAAGTTCCAATTCCAACATGCAAAGTTACTTTTGCAATATTTACTCCCTTATCTTCTAGTTGTTTTATAAGTTCTTTTGTAAAATGAAGCCCTGCAGTTGGAGCTGCGGCAGACCCATCATTTTTTGCATAAATAGTCTGATATCTATTTTTTTCTTTTAATTCTTCATGTATATATGGTGGAAGAGGCATAAGTCCTATTTTATCTAATATCTCATTAAAAATCCCATCATATGTGAACTTAACCTTTCTTGTTCCTCCATCTAAAATATCTAAAACCTCTGCCTTTAAAAGGCCATCACCAAAATACACTTTACTTCCTGACTTTAGCTTATTACCAGGTCTCACAATACTTTCCCATATATCTCCTTCTAGTTGTTTTAACAATAAAAATTCGACACTCGCTCCTGTTTCCTTTTTTCCATAAAGCCTTGCAGGAATTACTTTAGTATCATTTATAACCAAGCAGTCCCCTTCTTCTAGATAATCTATAACATCCGAAAAAACCTTATGGTCAATCGTTTTTTTATCTCTATCTAAAACCATAAGTCTTGACGCATCCCTTTTTTTAATAGGCGTTTGAGCAATTAACTCTTCTGGCAATTCATAATCAAAATCTGTAACCTTCAACCACTATTCCTCCATTTTATTCTCAGTATACACTTTATTTAAAATCTCATAAATTTCATCAAATCTTTTTACCACACTATTTGGCACACTCTTTTTAATATAATCCATATCATTATTCAAAAAAGCATTTCTAATCTTTGTAGAAGAAACTGCCTCAAACATATTATTTCTCTCAAATATTCTAAGTTCAACTCTATTTTTTATAATGTCATCTTGAAACCAATTTTGGATAATCTGAGGCTCGTCCGAAAAATACATAGAAAAGCATCTAGAAGCAGAAACAGACACCACATTATAATACAAATATCTCCCCCATTCAAGGTTAGAGGCAAAATCATCTTCAGAAGACCAGTCTGGAAGTTCCTTAACTATAATCCTTTCTAGCTCGTTCTTACTAAACTCTTCTAATAATGCTTCATCAAGAATTTTTCTTCTTATTCTCACTCCCATAGGATTTCTAACAGTACCTTCTTTATTACTACTACCAATTAAAATAATAACCCTATCATTCTCAGCCAAAGCCTTCCTAATCATCCCTATATGCCCTATATGCAAAGGCTGCATCCTAGACAAAAACACACCTATCTTCTCTTCCATATTATCTCCTCATATTTAATTTAACAGCTAGTTCTAAAATATAAATTATCGATTAATTATGTTTAATCTAGCCTTCATAAGTTATGGGCAGCAAAACGCCCCACATATGTTATAACAATATCTTGCAGGCAGACGTTTTTGATATATATTTTTAAAATTGCCGACGACAGCCCATTGAGGCGGGGGAAGACCCGCGTATGCCTTGGAGGAGGTGATTTTAAAAATATATATCAAAAAGTTAGTCCAGCCGTTAATTTTAGTACACCCTTAAACATTAGAAAAGCCTAACCACATCATTATACATAACAAATATAGAAAGCCCAATAATAAACGCAAACCCCATCATCTGAATTTTCAAAGAAGTCTCCTCCTTAAGTGGCTTCCTCTTAATCCATTCAATTATATAAATTAAAAGCTTTCCACCATCCAAAGGCGGAATAGGCAAAAGGTTAGTAACTCCAAGTGATAAAGAAATCACACAAAGCAAATACATAAAATCAATAAATCCAGTAGTTTGCGCCACAACCGACCCAATACCAATTGGCCCTGCCAAATCATCCATACTAGCTCTTCCACTAATCAAAATCCATATACTATCAAAAAAAGCTCTTACAAACGAAACCGTATTAACAGCCGCAACCTGAACTCCATACTTTACTGCAACTAAAATAAAATATACGAGCAAACCAAAAGCAATATTCACAATTGGTCCTGCAAGTACTATCAAAAGTTTCTTCCAAAAGCTAGCTTTACTAAAAGAGCCTTCTTCTTCTGAATACTCATCTTCCCCTTCCATACTAACATATCCACCGAAGAGGAATTAAACGAACCGAATACATCGTATCTTTTTTCTTAACACTCCAAAGCTTCTTTCCAAAACCAACAGAAAACTCATTAACTTTTATCTTACATAACTTAGCAACTATAAAATGCCCACCTTCATGAATAATTACCAAAATCCCAAGCATAAAAATAGTCTTTACAGCAGCAATTAAAATATTTAACATTTTTCCTCCTAAAGATTAATAAGTAATAAATAAGCAACCGGTGCAATAAACAAAATGCTATCTATTCTATCTAACATTCCTCCGATGTCCTGGAATTAAATTACTAAAATCTTTTATCTCATTATATCTTTTAATGCTAGATGCTGCAAAATCTCCAACCTGCCCAATAATGCTCAAGATTAATGATATAATGATAATATATATATATGATATATTTGTATAAAAATATGTATTACATATAATTGTATAAACAACTGAAACCACAACAGCTCCTACTGCTCCTGATATGCAACCTTCTATAGATTTATTTGGACTTATCTTACTAAATTTATGTTTTCTTGTATTTACAATCTTTCCACCCAAATATGCAAAAATGTCTGTTGCCCAACCACATATTATTACATACCATATTAAAAACTTTCCATTACTAGCTGCACATAACATAGATAAAAACATTATAAATACTGGTATATATAGAATTCCGAACACTGTTATAGCCCCATCTAAAACGTTTAATTTCATTCCTGAATTAAGTATATGAAAAAATATTACAAAAACCGAAATAATAATTAAAGTAAACATCATATTCATCATATCAGAATTAACATCAATAAGTGAAGATTTAAGATGAAATAATCTAAGCACTGCAATACTTGCTGCAAGCACATACCCTATCCATTTAATAGGCTTTGCATTTTTTGCTTTTTCAAATGCATCAAAATATTCTTTAATACTTATAATAGCAACTACCCCAAAAAATATATCGATAATCGTAGTATTACCAAAAAGTATAATGCATATAACTAATGGTAATCCTAAAACAGTCGTTAGTACTCTTTTAATATCCATAAAAGCTATTTTCCTCCAAATTTTCTATTTCTATTTTCATATATATGTATTGCTTCTTCTAAATCACTTTCAGAAAAATCAGGCCAATATTTATCAAAGAAAACAAATTCTGAGTACACAAGCTGCCAAGGTAAAAAATTACTTAGCCTAATTTCTCCACTTGTTCGAATTAGTAAATCCGGGTCTGGCTCTTCTTTTGTATATAAATATTTTTGAATTAAACTTTCGTTTATATCATCAATTACAAGTTTATTATTTGATAGATCCTCTGCAATTTCACGTACTGCCTTTGTTATTTCATCTCTTCCACCATAGTTAAAAGCTATACAAAGTGTTGTTCCTGTGTTTAATTTTGTCTTTTCCATAGCTCTTTTTATACTTTCTTGTAATGATGTTGGAAGTGTTTCTGTATGTCCAAAAACCTTTACCCTTACATTTTCAGTATCGACAGCCGAAACTAAATCATTTAAATAACTATTAAACAAAGTCATTAAAGCTCCAACTTCTTCTTCACTCCTTTTCCAGTTTTCAGTTGAAAAAGCATAAACTGTAAGGTATTCTATTCCTAGTTTATTTGCATGTCTTGCTATTTTCTTTAATGTTTCAGCACCTTGTTTATGACCAAGCTTTGCAGTAAATCCATGTGATTTTGCCCATCTTCTATTGCCATCCATTATTATTGCAATATGCTTTGGAAGTATATTCATTGTTCTCTCCTTATTTTTCTCTGTTTTTAATATACAGTGCAAGTTCTTTTAAGAACTCTGCTTTATCTCCATACTTTTCTAATTCATTTATACTTTTTTCTATTGTATCATTTAATATTTCTTTTGCAGTTTCTAATCCATATTTTGTAACAAAAGTTACTTTATGTTTTTCTCTATCATTCCCAACTGGCTTTCCTAAAACTTTTTCATCTCCAATTTCGGATAATATATCATCTTTTATTTGGAATGCAAAGCCTATTTTTTCTGCATAAGAATCTAAGCATTTTATTTCTTCTCTTTTTGCATTTGCAAGTATAGCTCCTATTTTAACAGATGCTTTTATAAGTTCTCCTGTTTTATTTTTACACATATATTCTAAATATTCGCTTGAAATTTCTTTTCCTTCAAATTCAGTGTCTATATATTCCCCTGCAATCATTCTATCTACTGCGGCTGCGAGTTCACTAAGAGCTATGATTTTCTTTTCTTTTAGTAAGTCATCTTTACAATTTAAAATATCCTGACTTATAATCATATACGCCATATTTAAAAGTCCATCTCCTGCAAGTAATGCTGTTGATTCACTAAATTTTTTATGATTTGCAGGTTTTCCATGCCTAAAATCATCATTATCTATACAAGGCATATCATCATGTATAAGCGAAAAATTATGTATCATTTCCATTGCTATAGCAAATGGAAAAACTTTTTCATAATCTTTTTTAAATAGTTTATATGAAGAAATCATAAGTATTGGTCTTAATCTTTTTGCAGAACTAATTAAACTATATTCCATTGATGTATTTAAAATCTCTTCAGGGCATTTTTCTTTTTTTATATATTTTACTATTTCAGAATTTACAATATCTACATAGTCTTTTAATTCTTGTTTAAACTCCATTTTCTTATTCTCTTTCTTCGTAAAACTATACACTCATTACTTCTTTTTCTTTATTTGCTAGAATCTCATCTATTTTTTCTATTTTCTTGTCTGTTAATTTTTGAATTTCATTTTCTGCATTTCTTAAATCATCTTCTGTTATATTTCCATCTTTTTGCTCCTTTTTTGCTGTATCTAGGCCTTCTCTTCTTAATGAACGAATAGAAACTTTTGCTTCTTCTGCTATTTTCTTTATATCTTTTACAATTTCTTTTCTTCTTTCTTCATTTAATTCAGGAAAAGCAAGTCTTATAACTTTTCCATCATTATTTGGATTAATGCCAATATCAGATGCAAGTATTGCCTTTTCAATTTCTTTTAAAATACTCATATCCCATGGTTGTATCATAATTAGCCTTGCTTCTGGTACAGATATTCCGAGCAACTTGGCTTATTGGAGTTGATACTCCATAATAGTCTACTTTTACTTTGTTAAGTATTGCTGGGTTTGCTCTTCCCGCTCTAATTTCTGCAAAATTTTCTTGTAAAACACTTATTGTTTTATCCATTTTATTTTCAATGTTACTAAAATCCATAAAAATTCCTCCAAACTTATTATTCTACTACTGTTCCAATATTTTCGCCTTTAATTATTTTAACAATATTTTCAGGCTGTGCGATTGCAAACACTCTAAGAGGTATATTATTATCTCTACATAGTGAAGTTGCAGTTGAATCCATTACTTTTAAATCTTTATTTAATATATCTAAATATGATATTTTATCATATTTAATTGCTTCCTTATCTACTTTAGGGTCTGCAGAATATACTCCATCTATTGTTTTTGCAAGTAAAATAACTTCTGCATCAATTTCAGCAGCTCTTAGTGCTGCAGCTGTATCTGTTGTAAAATATGGGTTTCCTGAACCACATGCAAATATTACTACTCTACCATTTTCTAGATGTTTTATAGCTTTTCTTTTGATATATGGTTCTGCTATTTGTCTCATTTCAATGGCTGTTTGTAATCTTGTTTTAATTCCTCTTGCTTCTAATGTATCTTGAAGTGCAAGTCCATTCATTACAGTTGCAAGCATTCCCATATAGTCTGATGTTGTTCTTTCCATTTGATGTCCATATTTTCCTCTCCAGAAGTTTCCTCCTCCTACTACTATTCCAACTTGTACTCCCATCTCTACTACTTTCTTAATTTCATCACAAATGCTACCAATTACATCAGCATATACACCTGTTTTATTTTCTCCTGCAAGTGCTTCTCCACTTAGTTTTAATAAAATACGTTTGTATTTTACGTTTTCCATCTTTTACCTCCATTTTAACTTAAAGAAAATCTCTTTCCTATAACTTCATAATAAAATTCTTTTTTCTATTGTATCACATAACATTAAGTTTTTGTTAATTTTTTTAAAATTTCTATAAAAATTTATCTTAACAAATTATTTATTAATAATGACCTTGAAAGATTTAATTCTATGTTCATATTTTCTTCATGCTTTAATAGTACTCTTTTTTGCTTTTCGGTTATATTGTTTAAGTCTACTTCTTCTCCTGTTTTTATATAATGCCATCCATCATCACTATAATAAAATTCAGATGTAACTATATGAGTATTACTTATATATGCATAATCTTTTGTACTAAATATTGATTTTCCAAGTGAAAAATCATCTTCTATTCCTGATATTTGTAATAGTGTTGGTTTTATATCTAACTTACTAACTGGCTTTGTTATTTTTACCTTCTCTACTCCTGGTATTCTCATTCCACAAAGGACATTTATAAAATTTATACGTTGTGTTATTTCGTTAACATCTTCTCCTTGTTCTTCTAAAAATTCTTTTAGGCTTTCATTATATAATCCAAGTCCATTATGGTCCCCAAAAACAACTATTATAGAATTTTCATAGAGATTATTTGCTTTTAATTCATCTATAAAAACTCCAAATGCATAATCTGCATAATTTACTGTTTCTAAATAATTTCCTATTTCTGTGTCTTTGTATTTTCCTACGTCAAAACTTAATTTATTTTGCCTATCTATTACCCCTTCTATACTATATGGTGTATGAGAAGATGCTGAAACTATTGATGTATAAAAAGGTTCTTTATAAGAAGTTAATTTTTTTACTCCTTGTCTATAAAGTATTTCGTCTGACATGTAGCTATTTACATATTCATTTATATTTTCAAAAGAATCTATAAATGAAGTTTCATCTATTGGTAGTCTTCCATATACTCCTGCTCTGCACCAAAATTCTTTTATATTTCCATGCATATACGATGTATGATATCCTGAGTTTTTATAAAGAGTAAATATATCATTGTTTATATTTTCATTGTACATGCTAAATGACTGCCCATTATCTAATGGGTATAATGATGTCATAACACTATATTCTGAATCAGCTGTTGTAGAATAGCTTTGAGAAATCATATTTGTTATATCTATGTTTTCTTTAAAAAATTTATTTAAATTTGGTGTTATCTCTTGACCATTTACCTTTCTATTTTTTACAAATTCTTGTACTGATTCAAGTTGTAATACAATTACATTTTTCCCTTTTGCTATGCTACTATATTCTTCATTTAATGTGTAATTTTCTTCATAGTATGAGCTAAGCTTGTTATATCCTGACATTGCTTGATTATATGTTTTATATTTTGTTGTTTCTTTTACATTTATAGAATTATATATATCTAAATAGTGATATCCATAAACAGAACCTATTGAAACTTGTGCAATTTTCATAAAAGGATATTTTACCATATATTGATATGAATCCATTATAGGAGTTGAAGCATATCTATATAATAAAATAATATATAATATCGCAAATGGTAATCTTCTCTTTCCTCTGTTTCTAGCAATTTTAGTTTTATTTTTTATTAAAGGTAATCTTGAGATTATCCAAACAAATAAAAATATTGGTATATCGACAAAGTATAGCAGATGCTCTTGTTTTAATAGATATTTCATAGCTCCGCCTATTTCTTCTGCATATTTTACATATGTTATTTGCGAAATAGACAGCATATTAGTTGAATACTGGTAATACAAATTATCTGCAAATAACAATATACTTAAGAATATATCAAAAACAATAAACATTCTAAATCTATTTTTGTTCTTTTTAATAAACAATAATGGTGAAACTGTAACTAACACAAAAATAAGGGTCATTAATTCTCTTAGTTCTCCTACACCCTCTGACATAATTATATCTACATTATCATAAAAGAATATAGCTTTTTCATAAAGTATTATTATAAGCCAAATAATTATAAGCCTTGAGCCTAATATAAATTCTATTATATCAGAAATATGATGTTTACTATTTAAAAATTTTGTAATAGAAATTTTAACTTTTTTTAATATGTACCTAAATATGCCTTTTAACCTATCTAAAATTGTTTTATCTTTAAATATTTCATTTTTTATTATTTTAGATTTGTTTTCTACTCCCTTTACTTTACTTCTTACCTTTTGTTCAAATTTACTGTTTTGCTTTTCCATACTTTTTTATGTATCTCCATCTAATATATATTATTTTTTAATATAAACTCAAGCACCTCTTTTGAAATTATATCTTCTAAGTTATCACTTTGCTCTTTTAATAATTTTCTAAATTGTGTAGCACTACTAAATTTATGATTATCATTTTTAATTATTATTATTTTTGACTTATTAGCATTGATTATTTCATTTGCTTTTATATATTCTTCTAAGTCTATATCTTCTCTTTCAAATATTATGTAATTGTATTTGAAAATCAATTTATTGCTTTCTTCCCAATTTAACATTTTTATAAAGTTATCTGCTCCCATTAAAAAGAAATTATTATCATTTTTATAGTTTTCTTCTATTAGTCTAAACGCGCTTATTGCATTTAACTTTTTATTTTCTTTAATTTCTAAATCTGAAACTTCAAATTTATCTATTTCCTTACAAGCAATTTTTAGCATACTTAATCTATCTTGCGCTTTTGCAAGTTCTTTTTTGGGATAACTATCTCCCATTGGAACAAATATTATTTTATCTAATTTGCATTTGTTTAATGCCTTCTTTGCTAAATTTATATGTGCATTTGTTGGAGGATTAAAGCATCCTCCAAAAAAACCTAATCTCATAATATTTCCTCTACACTTTTAAATATCTCTTCTCCTATATCTTCTCTTGTTCTTAAAGTGTCATTTACAACACATTTAATCTCATTCCAATTATATTCTTTTGCAACTTTACATGCTGCTTCATAGCTATCTTTTAAATGCATTTCGTCTCTTTCATGTATATCTTTTTTTGCATTCTCGTCAAATTTATTTTTTCTATCCTTTATTAACTTTATAGCATAATCTGTTGGCATATTTAGAAAGAATACTTTGTCTGGTACAGGAATTTTATATATATTAAATTCTAAGTTCCAAAGCCAGTCTAAAAATTGTTTTCTCTCATTTTCATCTTTTATCTTGCCTGCTTGATGTACCATATTAGCCGTTGTATATCTATCTGCAAGTATTAGTCCTCCGATTATTATAGTACTCTTCTAATTCTTTTTTAAAAGTTGCATATCTATCAGCTGCATAGAAAGTAGAAGCTATATATGGGCTTATTATTTTTGCATCTGTTCCAAAGTCTCCGACTTAAATACATTTTTACTAAACTAGAAGATGGTGAATTATAATTTGGAAAATTTACTTTTTTAAATTTTATGCCCCTTTTGCTTAATTTATCTTCTAAAATTTTCATCTGTGTTTCTTTTCCACTTCCATCTGTTCCATCTATTACTATTAATTTTCCCATGTTTATTCCTCCAACTACTAAACAAGTACATAAGCATTGCTATAAATTTCAATGCCTATGTACTTCCATAATATCTAATCTTTATTTTTCATTTTTTCTTTTATATAATTTACTTCTGTTTCAATATCTAGCCTTACAAAAAGTGGTTCTCCTTTTTCTATGACTTTAATTTCTTTATTTAATAAATTATATTTTTCTAAGCTTTCCCAAGAGGTTAGTTCTTGATTATTTATTCCAAGTTGTCTTAACATCTCATTTGAGGTATTAGAAATTACAGGTTTTAGCATTATTGCTATTTTTCTTAGATTTTCTGTTAAATGATACATTACAGATTCAAGATTTTTTGTTTTTTCTTCTTTTGCTAAAATCCATGGGGTTGTTTCATCAATATATTTATTTGTCATAGAAATTATCTTCCAAATTTCTTCTAATGCACTATTTATATGATAACTATCATACTGGTTCTCTATTTTCTTTACTAAAATTTCAGTCTGTTTTTCTAATTCTTCATCTTGCTTATTTATAACCCCTAAATATTTCGGAACAGCTCCTCCAAAATATTTATTTATCATACCTACAGTTCTATTTAATAAATTTCCTAAATCATTGCATAAATCAAAATTAAATCTTTCTACAAATCCTTCTGGTGAGAAAACTGCATCTTGTCCAAATGAGAATTCTCTAAGAAGAAAATATTTTGTTGCATCTAACCCGTATCTATCTATAAGCATTTCTGGATACACAACATTTCCTTTTGATTTAGACATTTTTCCGGTCTTTCATCATGATAAAACCATGTGCATATATTTTTTTAGGTAAAGGCAAGTCAAGTGCCATTAAAAATATAGGCCAATAAATTGCATGAAATCTTATTATATCTTTTCCAACAATTTGTAAATCTGCTGGCCAATATTTTTTAAATAATTCATCATTTTCAGTTTCATATCCTAATGCTGTTATATAATTTACTAATGCATCAAGCCACACATATATAACATGTTTTGAATCTTTTTTTACCTTTATTCCCCAGTCAAAACTTGTTCTTGTTACACATAAATCTTCTAATCCTGGTTTAATAAAATTATTAAATAACTCATTTTTTCTAAATTCTGGTTCGATAAAATGAGGATTTTCTTCATAAAATTTTATTAATCTATCAGTATATTTTTTCATATTGAAAAAATATGCTTCTTCCTTCATTTTCTTAACATCTCTACCACAGTCTGGACATTTACCGTTCTATTAATTGTGTCTGAGTAAAATATGTCTCACAAGGGGTACAATACCACCCTTCATATTCACCTTTATAAATGTCATTATTTTCCATCATTCTATCAAATATCTTTTCAGCCTGGTTTATATGTCTTTCTTCTGTTGTGCGAATAAAATCATCATATCTTATGTCTATTTTTTCCCAAAGCTTTTTTGCTTCACTTGCCATATTATCTACATATTCTTGAGGAGACTTTCCAAATTTTTTTGCAATTTCTTCAATTTTTTGTCCATGCTCATCAAGCCCTGTTAACAATCTTACATCAAATCCTCTAATTTCTTTATATCTCTTGATAGTATCTGCAAGCAATGTTGTATATGCTGTTCCTATATGGAATTTTCCACTCGGATAATATATTGGCGTTGTAATGTAGAATTTATTCTTTTCCAATTTGTCTCCTCCTTAAAAGTTATATTTATACGATTTTACTCCAAAACCAATCTAAACTATTATCTATACTCTTTTTATTTCTATGTTTTGCTTCAATATCATCTACCCATAAATAAGATATATAAGTAATAAGCACAAAACCGAAATCATAAATCATAGACATTGAAAGAATGTGTTCGTATCCTTGGTAGCTGCTTCCAAATGCAAATAACTGTAAAGTATGTATTATGAGTAATATAATACTTAAAACTAGTGCTATTGCTGGAACCACAGCTTTTTTTATTTCGCGCCCTAGAAAGACTGCACAAATTATAGCTGCTAAGCAAAGAAGAATTATAAATGGATTAGTTAAATCTATAACTGGCATAAAGGCACCTCCCTTTTCTTTGGTTTTTTAACAATTTATATTATATACGTTTTCATATACATTTTGCAATAGTTTGAAGAAAATTTTATTAATTTAATGTAACTATTCAAATGTAAGACTAGAATGCTAAATTAGAATAATAGAGAAACATAGTGGCGAGCAGTGCTCGTACGCGCTCCAACGAATTTACTTATTTAGCATTTTTATTATAGAATATCCTTCGAAGAACCATAGAAGAAATGCCTTTGAGGTCTGCGGACGCACATTGTGCGTCCCTACACTGAATTGTTACAATCTAATTGTTATTCTTCTATTTCTTCTACTTCTTTTATCTTTTCTATTTCTTCTATCTTTTCAATATCTTGTTTATTTTCTTCTTTTTGCATATCTTCTGTAATCCATTTAACGAGATTTAAATTTTGACTATCTAGTACCATTTCATGTTTAGGCATTACTCTAAAAGTATACCCATAATCTCCACCTGTAAGCAATGTAATTTTCGCTTTATATACATTCTCCTCTTTAGGTACCTTTTCCATTTCCTTAACTTGTATGTCTTCTAGTATTCCATTTTCTAGAACTCTTCCTGAATATACTTGTACAGATATGTGGTCTGGATTAATATTTTGAAGGTCTACCTTGCATTTTACTTCTATGTTATTTCCTGCATCAATAACAACATTATTTAAGTTTTCCAATTGCTTAATATTTATATTATCCCATCTATTTTTTGTATCATCTATCCATTCATTTAATCTAATTACATTTTCTAAATCTGAATAATAATTATTATACAAATTGCAAAGTGGTATATACATTTGTGTTGTATAATCCATAAGCATTCTAGCAGTACTATACTTCCATCCTGTAGACATGATAGAATTTTTCATAAGTTGTACCCAGTCATTTGAGAAGTTTTCTCCTTGAGCCTTGTTGTAATATGTTGGTATTATTTTATTTTCTAATGTATCATATATACTTTGGCAGTCTTCATTATCTTGTATTTCATAAGAATCATAATCACTATTTTTACCAATTATCCAACCATTTTCTTTATTATAGCCTTCTACCCACCATCCATCTAATATACTAAAATTTAGTACACCATTTACAGAAGCTTTTTGTCCACTAGTTCCTGATGCTTCCATAGGACGTCTTGGGTTATTTAACCAAACATCAACCCCACTTACTAGATATCTTGACATTGCAATATCATAATCTTCTAAGAAAAATACTTTTCCTTTAAATTGAGGCTTCATAGAAATCTCATGTATTTGCTTAATTAATTCTTGCCCTTCTATATCTTTTGGATGTGCTTTACCTGCAAAAATCAAGTATACTGGAGTTTTTGTATTATTTAATATTTCTGTTATTCTTTCTAAATCTCTAAATATTAAAGTTCCTCTTTTGTATGTTGCAAATCTTCTTGCAAAGCCAATACATAAAGCATTTGGGTCAAGATTTGATACTATATCCATTATTTCTTCATATCTCATGCCATTTCTTCTAAGTCTATCAATAGTATTTTTTCTAACTATTTGTAATAATTTTACTTTTCTACTATAATGAACATCCCATAATTCTTTATTTGGTATATTGTTAATTCTATCCCATGTACGTTCTAAGTGAATATTATCTTGCCAATATGGAGCTAAGTACTTGTTATATAAGTCTTTTATTGTAGGAGCAAGCCATGTACAAGTATGTATTCCATTTGTAACATACCCAATTGGAGATTCATTTGCCGCAATTTCTGGCCAAATATCTCCAAATAATTCTCTTGAAACTCCTCCGGTGAAGTTTACTTACTCCATTTTTCTTACCTGCTATCTTAAGAGCAAAAATCCCCATATTAAATCCTGGTTCTAATTCTTCTTTCGGATTCATTCCAAGTTTCAAGAATTCTTCTCTTTCAATTCCAAGTCTTGGCCAAAAGTTTTTGAAATATTTCTCCATAAGTTCTATTGGGAATATATCATTTCCTGCAGGAACTGGAGTATGCGTTGTAAATACTGTTTTTGATGAAACTATACTCATTGCATTTTTTAATGATATTTTTTTCTCTTCAACTAATTGTCTTGCAAGCTCTAATATTAAGAATGCAGAGTGTCCTTCATTCATATGGTAAACTGTTGGCTCTAATTTTAGTTTATTTAAAAGATTAGTTCCTCCCATACCAAGCACTATTTCCTGTCTTATTCTTGTTTCTTGATCTCCACCATATAAATATTTAGTTATTTCTCTAAAATCCTGGTCTAAGTTTTCTTCTATGTCTGAATCTAATAAGTATAGTTTTACTCTTCCAACATTTACTTGCCAAGCTTTTAAGAATAATCTCTTCTTTTGTATTCTTGACTCAATTATCAAATCTTCTCCCATTTCATTTTTAACAAGAGTCATTGGAAGATTCTCTAAATCTATATCTCTATATACATTTTCTTGATTTCCATGAGCATTTATAACTTGATGGAAATATCCTTTTTTATATAAAAGACCTACACCAACCAAAGGAATGCCCAAATCACTTGCAGCTTTTAAATGGTCTCCTGAAAGAATTCCAAGTCCTCCTGAATATATTTGCATAACTTCATCTAAACCATATTCTGCTGAAAAATATGCAATTAAGTCATTTTTATTTTCTGGGAATTTTTTTGAAAATAAAGTATTTTTACTATTCATGTAAGCTTCATAATTACTTACAATTCTATCATACTCTTTTAAAAATTCAGTATTTTTAGAATATTCTTCTAATTTTTCTTGTGGTACTAGTTTTAAAAATTTAGCAGGATTTTTGCCTATATTTTCCCACAAATCGATATCAATTATTTTAAATAATTTTAAGAATTCAGAGTTCCATGACCACCAAAGGTTATTTGCAACCACCGAAAGTTTTTCTATTCTCTTAGGTAATTGTGGATTTACTGTTATCTTATTAAATAAATACATTATTTTTCCTCCCTTGTATATTAAAAAAAATCATTTGTAACTTAATGTATTAATTATCTATTAAAATGAAAAAAAAGTCAATATTTTATAAAAAAGTTATATGATATTTTTAGACAAACAAAAATGAGGTATTCTATAAATCAATATAGTAAACCTCATTTTATATCAAATTTTTCTTAAATTTCTTTGTCTTATTTTATTCCAGTCTGTTTAATCAATGTATCGCTTATATTTTTTACTGTCTGCGAAACTACATATTCTTCTTTTTCATATAAAAATGCATGTAGCTCTGTTACTTGTTTTTCTAGATTTTTTGGAGCCCCATACCAAACATTAGCTGGTTTATAATCTGCAACCTCAAATGGCCAACCTTTTGTATCTTCTATTTCATATGAAGAAGCTTGTGCTGCAAGTGCTAGTATTTGTTTTGTACTTATATTTGTAGAAACTTGACTAAGAACCTTACTTGCAAGTTTATTTAAATCTGTCAAGCTCATTTTCTTTATTTTTTGGAATACCAAATCTAATACTTTTCTTTGTCTTTCTGTTCTTTTCCAGTCGCCGCCTGCTGTATATCTTATTCTAGAATATGCTGTTGCTTGTACTCCATCTAATGTATATGTTCCACCTTTTGTTATATGTTTTGATTTATGCCCTGTTGTTCTATTTACTTCATCAATGTAAGGATTTATCTGACTTGCTTCTTCTTGTGTTATATCCATTGTAACTCCACCTACTGCATCTACAACATCTACAACAACATTAAAGTTTACTGCAACATAATTTTTTAAATCCAAGTCTAAATTACTATTTAATATATTCATTGAAAGAGCAGGTCCACCTGAACCAAATGCATGTGTTATTTTATCAAATTTCTTTGTTTTTGTATTTTGCAAATAGGTATCTCTATATACTGACACAAGTTTTACTTTTTTTGTATCTTGATTAATGCTAACTATCATTATAACATCACTTAAAGATCCTTCATAACTATTTTTTTGACTTCTAGCATCAACTCCATATAGTACTATATTATAATAGCCTTTTGCTTCTTCTACTCCTTCATTTATTTCTATATCATTTCCATCTATAGTATTATCAATATCTAATTCTTTAAGAAGATTATAACCATATCCAACAACTGCTCCTAATACAGTTGCACCTATCATTAATATTACTAAAAACATTGTTAGAATTATACGTTTTAACTTAGATTTCTTTTTTTTCTTCTTTTTTCCAGTAGAACCTACTTTATTTTTAGTTTTTATTTCATCCTCTTCATCTTCATATCCATGTTTCATTCGTTTACCAGCCATTATAATATCTCCCTTGTATCATAATTTAAGTTTTTATAATTATATATTAAGCTTTTATAAAAATCAATAATCTTAAGAAAAAAATAAGACTTACATTCTATTTGGCATTTCTATTCCTAAAATCTTTGCACCATTTTTTAATACTATATTTACCATATAAGTTAGATATAGTCTAGCATCTGCAGTTTCCTTATCTTCACTTAAAATTTTATGTAAGTTATAAAATGAACTATAATTTTTTGAAAGTTCTATTAAATATCTTGATAGTAAATATGGCTCATTTTTTTCAGTTACATTTATTAAAACATCTTCAAATTCATATATATTTTTTAAAACTGCTATTGCTTCTTCATCTAAAAGTTTTGTTATATCTACATTTTCAAAGTCTATTTTTGTATTTGAATTGTCTAAAACACTTTTTGTTCTTACAAAAATGTATTGTAGATATGGTCCGAGTTTCTCCTTGAAAATTTAATATCTGGTCCCAGTCAAATATTTCATCTTTTATTCTGCTATTTGCTAAATCATTAAATATAATTGCACCAATACCAACTTTTTTTGCAATATCTTCTTTTTCTTCTATATTTGGATTTTTTTCTTCTATAATTTTACTTGCTCTTTCGATAGATTCATTCAACAAATCTTCAACCTTTATTACATTTCCCTCTCGAGTTGACATTTTACCTGTTTTTAAATGAACCATTCCATAAGATACATGTTCTAGCCCATTTATATATTTTTCGTCAATATCTAATAGCTTTGCAACTTCAAATATTTGTTTAAAATGCAGGTTTTGTTCGTATGCTACAACATATAGGCATTTATCAAAATCATATTGCCTTGTTCTATACAAAATTGCTGCCAAATCACGTGTTGCATATATACTAGAGCCATTAGACTTACAAATCATGCATGGAGACATACCTTTATCACTTAAATCAATTATCTTAGCTCCTTCTGATTCTATAAGTTTTCCTGTACTTTCTAGTTTATCTATTACCTCTTGCATTTTATCTGCATAAAATGCTTCCCCATTTAAAGAATCAAATTTTATATCTAGTAAATCATATATTTTATTAAACTCTTTTAAGCTTAAGTCTTTCATCTTTTCCCATAAAGAAACTTCGTATTCTTCTTTGTCTTCAAGTTTTTTAAAATTATTTCTGCATATTTCAAGAACTTCTTCATTTTCTTTGCAAAGCTCATTTATTCTTACATATATTTTTGTTAAATCTTCAATAGGTTCTTTAAATTCATATTCTTCATGCCATCTTTTATATCCTTCTATCATCTTTCCAAATTGAGTTCCATAATCTCCTAAATGATTAATTCCGAATGGTGTTGTAGCCTAAATATTTATATGTATTATACAATGCTCTTCCAATTAGAGTAGTTCTTAAATGCCCTATATGGAAAGGTTTTGCAATATTTGGAGAAGAATATTCTACAATAATATTTTTTCCATTTCCAATATCAGACTTTCCATAATTATCTCTTTTTTCTTCTATTTCTTGTATAACTGTTTTTGCAAGTATTTCTTTGTTTATAAAGAGATTTATATATCCCCCTGCTAGTTCTATCTTTTCTATTAGATTATCTTCAAACTTTAATTTTTTACTTATGTCTTCTGCAATTATAGCTGGTGCCTTTTTTAGAGTTTTTGCAAGCTTAAAACAAGGAAATGCATAATCTCCTTGTTTTTCTTCTTTAGGAATTTCGATGCTTTTTGCAACTTCTCTATAATCTATGTCTAGTACACTTGATATTTTTTTTGCTATTTCTTCCTTAAAATTTAACATTTTGTATTCTTCCTTATCTTCCTTTTTAATTTTGCATTTAATCTCCTAATGAGATACCTATATTTCTTGCTGTTTTTACTAAATCTCCATCTAACTTTACTCTTCTTAAATTGCTTTCTTTTGTATTTCCTGAAACAGCTCCAATAGTTTTGTTTTTACCAACAACTTTTTCTAATGGTACAGAATCTAGTTTTCCATTTTTTAGTACTGCAAGTACTCCAAATTTTCCGCTCTAATGCAAGTTCCATAGCCTTTGAGCCATATTTAGTAGAAAGCACTCTATCATATGCTGTTGGTGTTCCTCCCCTTTGCATATATCCAAGAATTGTATTTCTTGCTTCAAGACCTGTTAATTCTTGTAATTTGCTTGCGACAATTTCTCCAATCCCTCCAAGTTTTGTATTATCTACACCTTGTCCATTATCTCTTGTTCCTTTAACAATAATATCTCCACCTTTTGGAATAGCTCCTTCTGCAACAACAACTAGACTAAATCTTTTACCTTTTACTATTCTATCTTTAATCTTATCTGCAACTTTTTCTAAATCAAATGGTATTTCTGGGATAAGAGCTACATCTCCTCCTCCTGCAATTGCTGATTCTAATGCAATCCATCCTGCATATCTTCCCATAACTTCTAAAACCATTATTCTATGATGTGTTTCTCCTGTTGAATGTAGCCTATCTAATGCTTCCATTGCAACTGAAACAGCTGTATTATATCCAAATGTTATATCTGTACATGCCACATCATTATCTATTGTTTTAGGAACTCCTATTATGTTTATCCCTTTCAAATATAAATCTCTTGCTGATTTTTGTGTTCCATCTCCTCCTAATGTAAATATACAGTCAAATCCATCCTTTTTTACATTCTCTATACATATATCTGATAAATCTTTATAAACAACTTTACCATTTTCTTCTACTTTATAATTAAATACATTTGCATTTGTAGAAGAACCTATTATAGAACCACCCTTATATAAAATTCCTGATGCATTTGTATACGAATTAAGTTCTATATAATTATTTTCAAGTAACCCTTTATATCCTTCTATCATTCCATAACATTTTACGCCATTATTTTCAGCTGTTTTAACAATCCCTCTTATAACTGCATTAAATCCTGAAACATCTCCTCCATTTGCAAGTATAGCTACTTTTTTCATTTGACGTTCCCATCCTTTCATCCGTTTTTTACTTTTCTTTTTATATTATACCAATAATTTGAATAATTACAAGTTTTTTAAAGAAATTTTTACATAAAAAACCGACTTAACAATTTCTAAGTGATAACGTCACTAAGAAATTATAACATTCGCCATACTTATCTTCCACGGCAATTACACTCCACGTGCGTAATTGCCTAGAATATAAAAAATAAGGGAACAATATTCGTTCCCTTATTTTATCCAAATATTCCTCTTTTCTTAACAGGTGGTTGTTCATTCATTGTTGATGCTAATTTTTCTAATAAATCTCTTTGTTCTTTAGAAAGTTTTTTAGGTGTTTGAACAACTATGGTAAATATAAAATCTCCTTTATATTTACCATTTATGCTTGTAAATCCTTTTTGTCTTATTCTAAACTTTGTTCCTGTCTGAGTTCCTTCTGGTATTCTATAAGTTTCCTTTGTTCCATCTACCATAGGTATTACAAGGTCTGCTCCAAGTGTTGCCTGAGTTATAGTTACTGGAATATCACATAGCACATTTGTATCTTTTCTTATATATAAAGGATGGTGCTTTATATGTACTACAATATAAAGGTCTCCATTTGGTCCTCCATTACTTCCGTGGAGCTCCTTCATTTCTAAGTACTACTGTTTGGCCATCATCAATTCCTGCAGGTATATTAACAGAAATTTTAGTCTGCTTTTTAATTTTGCCTTTTCCTTTACATTTATCACATACTTCTCTTATTATCTTTCCTGTTCCACCACAAGTAGTACATGTTCTAGAAGTTTGCATTTGACCAAATAAAGTTGACTGCACTTGTCTTATTTGCCCAGTTCCGCCACACACTGTGCATGTATCAACCTTTGTTCCAGGTTTTGCTCCATTTCCATGGCAGACGTCACACACTTCTTCTCTGTAAAGACTAATTTGTTTCCTTACTCCTAGATATGATTCTTCAAAAGTAATTTCAACATCACTTCTTAAATCTGCACCTTTACTTGGTCCGATTTGTTTGTCTTTCTCTTCTTCTTGTTCTTCCTCCACCAAATATTGATGACACTATATCATCTAAATCAATATCAAATCCATCAAAACCAGAAGAAGTATAAGAATAATATCCGCCTCCAGGATTTCCTCCACCAAAGCCTTGTGGTCCATTTGCTCCAAATCTATCATACATATCTCTTTTTTGCTTATCTGAAAGTGTTTCATATGCTTCATTTACTTCTTTAAATTTTGCTTCTGCTTCTTTTTTATTATCAGGATTTGCATCAGGATGATATTTTTTTGCAAGTTTTCTATATGCTTTTTTTAATTCTTCATCTGTTGCATTTTTATTTACTCCTAAGACCTCATAATAATCTCTTTTTTCTGCCATTTTTTCCTCCAAATTTTAAGTGTGAGACTAGGTTTTTATATGCCTAGCCCCACTTTCTTAGACAAAACTTTTCTATTTGTTTTCTCCATCTTCTACATTATAATCTGCATCATATACATTTCCGTTTGCATCTTCAGTTGGTCCATTTGTAGAAGCTCCCTCTGCCGCTCCAGCATTTGGATTTGCTTGCTTATATAATTTTTCAGATAATTCATAAAATACTGTTGTTAATTTTTCTGTTGCTTCTTTAATTTTATCACTATCAGTTCCTTCTAGTGCTTTCTTTAAGTTATCTACTTCTGTTTCAACTTTTGCTTTTTCTTCTCCGCTTATCTTGTCTCCAAGTTCATTCATTGTTTTTTCACAGTTATATACTAAGCTTTCTGCATTATTTCTTATCTCTATTTCATCTTTTTTCTTCTTATCTTCACTTGCATGAGCTTCAGCATCTTTTACTGCTTTTTCAATATCTTCATCAGAAAGATTTGAACTTGCTGTTATTGATACATTTTGTTCATTTCCTGTTGCCATATCTTTTGCAGAAACATGAACTATACCATTTGCATCAATATCAAATGTTACTTCAATTTGTGGTACTCCTCTTGGTGCTGCTGGTATTCCTGATAATTGGAATCTTCCTAAAGTCTTGTTATATGCTGCCATTTCACGTTCACCTTGTAAAACGTGTACTTCAACACTTGTTTGACCATCTGCTGCTGTTGAGAATATTTGTGATTTCTTTGTAGGTATTGTTGTATTTCTTTCAATTAGTTTTGTAAATACTCCACCATATGTTTCAATACCAAGTGACAATGGTGTTACATCTAATAGTAGTAAATCTTGAACATCTCCTGAAAGAACTCCACCCTGAATTGCAGCTCCAATTGCCACACACTCATCTGGGTTAATACCTTTATCTGCATCTTTTCCTGTTATCTTCTTAACTGCTTCTTGAACACATGGAACTCTTGTAGAACCACCAACTAATAAAATTTTGTGCAATTCTGAAGCTGATATTCCAGCATCTTTTAGAGCCTGGTTTACTGGTCCTAAAGTTAATTCTACTAAATCACTTATTAATTCTTCAAATTTTGCTCTTGTTAAAGTTATATCTAAGTGTTTAGGTCCTGTGCTATCTGCTGTAATAAATGGCAAGTTGATATTTGTTTGACCAACTCCTGATAATTCTATTTTAGCTTTTTCAGCAGCTTCTTTTAGTCTTTGCATAGCCATTTTGTCTTGTTTTAAATCTATTCCTTGTTCTTTTTTGAATTCTTCTACTAAGTAATTGATTATTCTTTCATCAAAGTCATCTCCACCTAGTTTGTTGTTACCACTAGTTGCTAAAACTTCAAATACTCCATCTCCAATATCAAGTATTGATACATCGAATGTACCTCCACCTAAGTCATAAACCATTATTTTTTTATCTGTATCTTCTTTATCCATTCCATATGCAAGAGCTGCTGCTGTTGGTTCGTTTATTATTCTTAAAACTTCTAGTCCTGCAATTTTTCCTGCATCTTTTGTTGCCTGTCTTTGAGAGTCACTAAAATATGCTGGAACAGTTATAACTGCTTGAGTTACTTTTTGTCCTAGATAATTTTCTGCATCTGACTTTAATTTTTGAAGTATCATTGCAGATATTTCTTGTGGAGTAAATTCATCTCCTTCTATTTTTACTTTTTTGTTTGTTCCCATATCTCTTTTTATAGATATTATTGTATTGTCTGGGTTTGTAACAGCTTGACGTTTTGCAATTTGTCCAACTAATCTTTCACCATTTTTAGAAAAAGCTACAACTGATGGTGTTGTTCTATTTCCTTCAGCATTAGCTATAACTACTGGTTCTCCTCCTTCCATAACTGCTACGCATGAGTTTGTTGTACCTAAGTCAATTCCTATAATCTTTCCCATAAAATTTTCCTCCTTTAAAATTACGATAACCGTTTTAATTGTATTTCGGATACCTTATCCAAAATGTTTTAACATTTTGTTTATTTAATATAATATTTTTTAATTCTTTTGTACAAATTTATTTAAATTTTAAAAATTAATGTCTTTATTAATAAAATCGGCTTAATTTGCAACTATTACCATGCTATGTCTTATTACTTTATCTCCGATTTTATATCCTTTTCTAAATTCTTCTTTTATCTCCTTTTCTCCAAGACTTTCGTCTGTAACCATACTTACTGCTTCATGAAGTTCAGGGTCAAATGTTTTTCCAACACTTTCTATTTGTTCTATTCCAAAAGATTTCATTACGTCAATATATTGCTTTAATACTAAGTCTACCCCCTGTTTGTAATTTATATCCTCTGTTTCTGCACTTGCCGCTTTTTCTAAATTATCTAAGACAGGTAATAATTTACATGCAATATCTCCTAAAATTGAATTATATAGTACTTCTCTTTCTTTTGCACTTCTTTTTTTGAAATTATCAAACTCTGCCATTAACCTTTTTAGTCTATCTGTTGTGTTTTCTAATTCTTCTTGCATTTTTTCATTTGGCTCATTCGATTCATTTTTCTCTAATACTTCCTCTTTATGGCTGTTCTCATTTTTGTTTTCTTCCATACTTTCCTCCTACTTTTTATCGTTCAAATCATCATTTAGCTTTTTACTAATATATTTCATAACAGAAATTACTTTTGAATAGTTCATTCTTTTTGGTCCTATAATTCCTATTGTACCTATATCTTTTTCTCCAACAGAATGTTTAAATGTTACTATACTAAAATCTTTTAAATCTTCATTATCATTTTCATCACCTATATATATTTTGATGTCTTCTGCAAATCCTGTATTTAGTAAGTCTCTCATTACTTCTTTTGTATCTAATATATTTACAAAGTTTTTTGCAATTTCTAAGCTTTTAAATTCTGGAAGTTCAAACGCTCTATTTGCACCTTCTAAATAAATTTTTTCTTCCTCTTCAATTAATTTTTTCATCTGCTCTATAATAGGTCTTATTATATTTACACTATATTTTAGCTCTCTAAATATATATTCTTCAAAGGAAGTATCTATTTTTTCAAATGGTTCTCCTTTTAATTTGTTATTAAAGAAGTAATTTAATGTTTCAACTTGTTCTTCTGTTATGTCTTCATCAAATTTAATAATTGTCTCACGAACAAGTCCTGTGTCTGTTACAATAATTCCCATAAGCATTCTTGCACCTAGCAAAACAAACTTTATTTCTTCTATTGTTTGTTTCGCAGTCTTGGGTCCAATACTAACAGTTGTATAATGTGTAATCTCTGAAAGAGTCGTTGTTGCAATTTTTGTTAGTTCTTCTAATCCGATTTGCTTTTGTTTCTAGCTTTTCTTGTATATACTTTATTTCTTCTAAACTTATATTGTCATAACTTAGTAATTCATCTACATATAGTCTATAACCTTTTGCTGATGGTATTCTGCCTGCTGATGTATGTGGTTTTTCTAAATACCCTTCTTTTTCTAATTCTGCCATATCATTTCTAACAGTTGCAGAACTTATATCTGTTTCATATTTTTCTACTATAACAGCGGAACTTACTGGCTCTGCTGATTCTATATATTCATCTACTATTTCTTTTAATATTTTTCTCTTACGTTCATCAAGCATGCTTATCACCTCTTTTTAGCACTCTTTTTGTTCGACTGCTAATATGATATATCTTTTTTTAGCAGTTGTCAATACTTTTTGCTAAAATTTTTAAATTAAATATTTTGCAATATTAATCTATTGACACTTGCATACTTTATATGCTAAAATAACTATATTATGGCCCGTTGGTCAAGCGGCTAAGACGCCACCCTCTCAAGGTGGAATCATGGGTTCGATTCCCGTACGGGTCACCAAAACGTTACAAAAACGAACTTTACGTTTGTTAAGCGGTTTAGTTCACTAAGTGTGCGACTTCGTCGCAGTTAATAATGAAGAGTGAAGAGTTAATAATGTTTCTTGTAAAGCACATAGGACACATTTGTACTTCGCTCTTCATTATTCATTATTATGCATACTATCTGTGTGGTTTTACTTTTTGACTTGTTATGTAAAATATGCTATAATTATTATATAATATCTGGTAAAATACCAGAAAAAAATTAGGAGGACATTGTATATGAAGAATGAATTTGGAGAGGAAATCTTCTATCGGAATCCCATTGTAAAGCCCACTGACGTAGCTCCCTTATCCTATCAGGATAAAGTTCACCTTCTGGCATTGGGGATTATAAATTTTAATATTATCCCCGTTTTTAACAGATTTTTTGAAATCTTTTCTGATAAGGAGATTGCAGAGTTACATTTGAGCTCTTCTTGCGCACACGGCTGCGAAATAGTGACCCATCCGTATATTCAGACACTGCATTTTCGCTATCCTATTCAGTACCTGGGAATGTTCATCGATGCCTTAGCCGAAATCGAAGTTCTGGCAGCTGAATTTGGATTTAAAGCGACAAGAAGCAATGGTACACGAATATATACGCAGGTTCGCAAGAACGAAGCTCTTGCAGATGAAGTTTCACTCAGAATCCTCAAGGACACAGCTGATGCTTTTTCCAAGTACTACCAGGAGGCTGCGTCCACCTCAGTTGAAGCTAAATGACACACACATCGTCCTATACCCCAAGCCCTATTGTATTTCTTTTATACAATGGAGCTTGGGGTTATTTAATTAAGAATCTTATTTGATTTATTATGTAACATATGATATAATAAATTTATAAACTGGATGAATTCCAGTACTTTAGGAGGAACAATTTATGGATTACAAAAAAGAAACGTGCTTTAACTTAAAGTACAAATTGTCTGAAAACAGACGGGAAGTACTAAAAAAAGACCAAGAAGGAGCTAAAAAATTGGAAGAGCAAAATGCGCAAATTAATACCACAGCTTTAAGCATCGCAGAAACTGTCATTAATCCTCTGTTTGAAGAACTTGCACATTTATATGCTCACAATAAGTACTTTTGTATAAGCATAAAAATTTGCAGCGAGATTAGCTTTTGTATAAGCACATACCCATTCCATGAAAACATTTTTAAGGAGTATCCCACACCAATTGAAGACCCAAAACTTACCCGCAAGATGTGGAAATGTGTGATAGGAAACGCTAAAATTACAGGTATTGATGGCTACTTTGACCCTGACGACTTAAACGTTATAAATTTTTCCCTGTTGTTGGATGACTAAAAGGCATCAAGTTCCCTCCCCCCTCAAGCGGGCTCTATGCTTGAGGGGGGGCTTTTTATTTCATAACTTCATCAAAAATTTTCGCTAAGTACTTCATACTATTCATACACTCATCTAATGTATTTCCTGTTGCACCCACTTCTATTATTGTTGTTCCGTGTTGTTAAATGCTGATTATATCTTGCATTACGCAAAATTATTGGTCTAAATAATCCGTGGATACATTTCATTTGCCTTTTTTTGCATCATCAATGCAAATTTAAAATTTTCTCTCCAATTTGGATGGTTTAGCCCTGCTCCATCTGTTCCTATAACAAACATGAGCTGTGCACATTTATCTTCTCCTATTTGTACACTAGGTCCATATGTATTTGTACTACCGTACGGCATCTCTATGTAAATCTATTGCTATTTCTCCATCTTGATTTTGGTTTAAAACGTTTTTTAGTGTTGTAAGAGATCTATCGTAAGAGCCATTGTAAGATGGGTAATCATGATATGTTTTATCATGTATTACTTCTTTACCATACTGCTTTAAACACACTTCTAATTCGTCTCCGTACTTTTGATACTGTATAATTTAAGTCAGTTGTTCTATATGCTCCTGTCATTTCATAATTATACTTTTCACTAGATGTGTAACTTTCACAAGTATGTGTATGATATATTATTACTTTATTTTTATTTTTTACCTCGTAATTTGTATCTTTTATTAAGTCATTTATATCATATTTAGACTGGTTTTTTACTTTAATATCACTTTCTGAATTAGTAAATGAAGCTTCTATATTATTTTCACTGATTACTTTAGTTTCTACCCCTCCATCTGAATTTATTGTTCTATCTCTTTCTTCTATTTGTCTTTCTTCAGCATCTTCGCTATTTTCTGTTTCTTCATTTATTTTTTCTTGCTGCTCTTGTTCTTCTATATCTTCTTCTGTTTTCATACTAGAAAGTACTGCAAGTTCAGTATCTAAAATACCATAAGTACTACCCAGAGTATTTTTTGCTTTTGTGCTTTCATTTTTTTCACTCGCCATTAATGGTATTTCCATTTCTAAGCAATATAAAAAAGAAGAATCTTCTATTTTACTTGTAGCTTCTGTTTCTACTTTTTCCAATTCTCCTTTTCCTATTACAATTTTTACTCCAATTACTAATATCGTTACCAATATACATAAAATTGCAACATATTTTATTAAATCTCTTATATTTATTACCGCAATATTCATATCTTCCCCTTAGATTTTAATTCTGATAATATTAAATATATGCTCTAAAGAGAATTTTATGAGTTCTGATTTTACAAGTATAAATGTTTTTCTTCTGAAATAATGCCTATTTCTCCATGTCCTGGATAAATAACTGTATCTTCTGGCAATACAAGTAGTTTATTCTTTATAGAGTTCATTATTTCTTTATAACTTCCGAGTAGGTAAGTCATATCTTCCATATGTTCCTTTAAATAAAGTATCACCTGTAAATAGAAGTTTATTTCCTTCTATATATAAAGTACTTCCTCCTATTGTATGTCCTGGAGTATATATTACTTTAAATTCTAAATTTCCGAATATGCAAAGTATCTCCTTCATCTACTCTTGCATCTGCAGTTATATTTATATTTTCTGTACCGCAGATTCCACTTAAGTTTACTTCTGGATTTTGCAAATTTTCAAATTCATTTCTATGAATTAATACTCTTGCATTTGTTTTTTCCTTTAATTCCTTAAGCCCTGATGTATGATCTGCATGGCAGTGTGTTATATAAATATATTTTGTAGTTACTCCTAATACATCTAATGTTTCTATTATTTTTTCTGGCTCTCCTGCTGGATCTATTACCATTGCTTCTTTTGATTCTTCATCTGCTAATATATAGCAATTTGTATAGTTTCCTATCATTGTTTCTATTTTTAATCTTTTTAAAATCATTTGTTTACTTTCCTACTTCTTTCTCTTAACTTCATAAACACTATCAATTTTTCTTAAGGCTTTAAGAATTTTATTTAATTCATCTAAACTTTCAACTTGAAGTGTCATCTCTGTTATTACTATTCTTTCTTTATTTACTTTCGAATTTATAACTAGCATTACAGCTTTTAAATTCCCCATTTCTTTTGCAATATCTGCAACTAGTCCATCTCTATCATTTGAATGTATTTCTATTTCTACTTTATATGTTGCTTTTTCAGTTTCGCACCATTCAACATCTATAATCCTTGCTTCTTCTTGGAACAAATCTTTTATATTTATACAATCTTTTCTATGAACTGATACTCCTCTTCCTTTTGTAATATATCCTATTATTTCATCTCCTGGAAGTGGATTGCAACATTTAGAAAATTTAACTAAACAATTATCTATTCCTTTTACTATTACACCTGATTTTGGATTTTTAGGTTGGGGCTTCTTTTTATTTACAAGTTCTTCTATTTTTTCTTCTATATTTTCTTCTTCATGTTCTTTTCTATATTCATAAAGTAATTTTGATATTATTTTTCCTGCAGATATTGCTCCAAATCCAATTGCAGCATACATATCATTTATGTTAGAATATTTATATCTTTCCATACAAGCATCTATATATTTTTGTTTATATAATTGTTCTTCAGACATTGCAATTCTTTTTATTTCTTTTTGAAGAAGGTCTTTTCCTCTTTCTATGTTTTCTTCTCTATCTTCTTTCTTAAACCACTGCAAGATTTTATTTCTAGCACTAGAACTTTGTACAAATTTAAGCCAGTCTCTACTTGGTCCTTTTGTAGTATCTGTTGTTATTATTTCAACAATATCTCCGATTATTTAGTTTTGTAATAATTGGCATCATCTTTCCATTTATTTTTGCTCCTGTCATTTTGTTTCCTATATCAGTGTGTATATTATAAGCAAAATCAATTGGAGTTGCACCTTTTGGAAGTACTTTTATATCTCCATTTCTAGTAAATACATATACCTCGTCTTCAAATAATTCTGTTTTTAATGTATTTAAAAATTCCTCTGGGTCTTGCATTTCTTTTTGCCATTCCAAAGTTTCTCTTAACCATGAAAGTTTATCTTCTGCCACTTTTACAGTAGTCTTTGCAGTCTTGTTTGCTTCTTTATATGCCCAGTGAGCTGCAATACCAAACTCTGCTATTCTATGCATATCCCAAGTACGAAGTTGCACTTCAAATGGAATTCCTTTTGGACCTATAAGTGTTGTATGTAGTGATTGATACATATTTGCTTTTGGAAGTGCAATATAATCTTTAAATCTTCCGAGGCATAGGATTAAATAATTCATGCACAACACCTAAAGCTGCATAACAATCTTTTACAGAATTAACAATTATTCTAAGTGCTAGTAGGTCATATACCTGTTCTAGCTCTATATTGTCTCTTTGCATTTTTCTATATATACTATATATATGTTTTGCTCTTCCTGTAATTTGTGCTGATATTCCTTGCATTTTTAGTTCTAAACCAATTTGGCTTTTCATCTTTTCAATAAATTTTAATCTTTCTTCTCTTTTTTCATCTAATCCTTCTACTATTTCTCTATATTCTTCAGGTTCTAGATATTTAAAAGCTAAATCTTCAAGTTCCCATTTTAGAGAATACATACCTAATCTATTTGCAAGTGGTGCATAAAGGTCCATAGTCTCTCTTGAATTTGCAATTTGCCTATCTCTTTTTAGATATTTTAAAGTTCTCATATTGTGAAGTCTATCAGCAAGTTTTATAAGTATTACTCTTATGTCTTTCCCCATTGCTAAAAACATTTTTCTATAATTTTCTACTTGCTGCTCTTCTCTTGTTGTATATTGAAGTTTTCCAAGTTTTGTAACACCATCTACCATAGTTGCAATTTCTTCTCCAAACTCTTTTGCTAAATCTTCGTTTGTAATAGGAGTATCTTCTACAACATCATGCAAAATAGCCGCGCAAATTGTTTCATCATCTAAGTTTATTTCTGATAAAATATTTGCAACATTTAATGGATGTATTATATATTCTTCTCCTGATAATCTTTTTTGCTCTGCATGATTAGATTTTGCAAAATTATATGCTTTTAAGATTAGCTTTGTATTAACTTTTCTTCTATTTTTCTTTAGAGTATTTATTACATCTTCAATAGTTATTTCTTCTTCTACTGTCATATTATCTAATCCCCCTATTTAAAAGACTTTATAATGATTTACTCATATCTTTTAAATTCATTTGAACATTTTGGGTTCCATTATATGAGTTTATCTCAAGATTTCCTACAATATCAACTTTATCTCCCAACTTGTAATTTTCTGCATATTCTCCCAAATGAAATCCTATTGCATCAATTGTTAAATTCTCATCTTTTAATTTCAATTTCAAATGTGCTCCGATTTGTTATTGCTCTTATAGATTCTATTCTTAAATTTTTTATTAAAAATATTGGAGTTTCATTTGCTTCTCCAAACGGTTCTAATTTCTTTAAATCCTTTACTGTATCTAAAGATAATTCTTTTAAAGAAGCTTCCATATCTATATTAATAACTGGTTTAACATCTTGTATTCCTAATTTTTTAACATAATTATTTATGTCTGTTTTAAATTTTTCTAGATTTTCCTTTTTTAAACTTACTCCAACTGCCATAGCATGTCCACCATATTTTTCTAGGCTTTCACTTACTGCATTTAAGGCTTCATGCAAATCTAAACCTGTTACACTTCTTCCAGAGCCTTTACAAATTCCATCTTCTTCACAAAGTAAAATACTTGGTTTTAAATATGAATCTGTTATTTTTGACGATACAATTCCTATTACACCATGATGCCAGTTCGGTTTTGAAAGAACTATAATATCTTTTTGTTCTTCATTATTTTTTTCTATTTCTTCTATTGCCTCATTCATTATTCTTTTTTCAGTATCTTGCCTCTGCCTGTTATATTCATTTAATTTGTTTGTAAGCAATTGTATTTCATCTAAATTATCTGTTATAAACAGTTTTAGTGCATCTTCTGCAGCTCCCATTCTTCCACATGCATTAATTCTAGGGGCAATACCAAATGATACTACTCCTGAGTCAATTTTCTTTAATCCTGCTGCTTCTGATAAATATTTTAGCCCCAAATTTCTATGTGTTTCAATTAGTTTTAAGCCTAGTTTTGTAATAACTCTATTTTCACTAACTAATGGAACTATGTCTGATATTGTTCCTAGGCATACTAAATCTAAATATTTAAGATATTCTTTAGCATCTAATTCTAACTTTATTGATAATCCTTGAATTAATTTAAATACAACTCCTACTCCTGCAAGCTCTCTGAATGGATACTTGCTCTTTTCAATTTTGGGGTCAATCACAGCACCTGCCTTTGGTAGTATATCTAATGGTTCATGATGGTCTGTTATTATTGTATCTAACCCTAAACTATTTGCATAATCTATTTCTTCTATTCCTGATATTCCACAGTCTACCGTTATCATTAGGTTTGTGTTCTTATTTGCTATTTCTTTTATAGCATCTTTATTTAGTCCATAACCTTGTTTTAATCTATTTGGTATATAATATCCGAACTTCCAGTCCTCTTTCTTCTAAATATTTCTTTAAAACAGTAGTGCTTGTTATCCCATCTACATCATAATCTCCAAAAATAACTACTTTTTCTTTCTTTTCTATTGCAGTTATAATTCTTTCTACTGCTTTTTGCATTTCTGGCAATAAAAATGGATCAAAAAAGTTATCTCTTGTAGGTTCTAAAAATATTTTTATTTCTTCATCGCTTAAATTTTTTCCCTCTATAATCTTTGCTGTAATTAAACTTATATTAAATTTATCTGCTATTTTTTGAGCTTCTTTACTAGGTCTTTGTATATACTGCCATTTTTTATTCATCTTAAATAACCTTTCTTCTAGATTAAACTTAATTATCCCTCAGGAAATTTTTATCTCCGAGGGATATATAGATTTTTCTTTATTTTAATACATCCTGAACTGATTCTGCAATGATTTTATTTACATCTGCAATTAATACGTTAAATTTTAATTCTGCTTCAAAATATTTTTTTGCTATATTATTTTCCATAAGTTCTACATATATTTTTTGCATTTCTTCTAGCTTTGTTTTTTCTTGTTCTTCACCTTTTAATGCCTCTAATTGCACCGCATATCTTTTTTCTTCAAATTCTCTAATTTTTACTTTTACGTCAGGGTTTTGATTTAATTCTGTTTTTATTCTTTTGTAATCTAAATATTCACTAGACTGACTTAATTCTGAAGCCAATTTATTTGCTGTATCATAAACGTTCATAACTACTCTTCACCCTTTCATTTTTATGCTAATGCTTCTCTTCCTCTAAATGTTAGAAGCATGCCTTTTGATTTTGCCTTTTTAGTTTTTCTTGCACTTTCTTGTGCCATTTCAAGTCTTTGTTTTTCTGCTATTCCTTGACATATAGCTTTTTGATATATAAAGTGTGTATCTTGTGCGATTTTATTCCAATTATATACATTTTTTACTTTAGCTCTTGCATTTTTTGAAATTTCATCAGCAAGTCTATGGTCATATAATACAGAAAGTACAGAATCTGCAATTGAATTTGCATTTCCGGCATATGACTTCATTCCGTTTATTCCGGTGGTCTACAATTTCATTTAACCCACCAATATCTGAAACAACCGTAGGTATTCCTGCATACATTGCTTCTATTGCAACTACTCCAAATGGTTCATAAGTACTTGGGAACACTGCAACATCTGCTGATTTATACATCTTGCATAAATCTTTATAGCTTAGTTGTCCTGTAAAATATACTTTGTTTCCTATTCCTAAGTAATTTGCTTCAGCTTTTAATTCGTCTATCATTCCGCCTTTTCCTGCAATTACAAATTTTGTATCATTATATCCTGCTAATATTTTAGGTGCTGCGGAAATTAAATGTTGTACTCCTTTTTCATAAACTAGCCTTCCGGCGTACATAACAATTTTTTCATTATCTGATGCAACTTTTCTTCTAAAGTCATAATCTTTTTCTATTCCATTATACATATTCATATTAATTCCGTTTGGAACTACACTTACTTTTTCAAATGGAAGTCCAAAAAGTCTTTGCATTTCACATTTCATATAATTGCTATTTACTATTACTTCTGTTGCTTCATATGTTAGCATCCATTCTGTATCATTTATATATCTTTGTGTTTCATCATGTATTCCACTGTTTCTTCCACTCTCTGTTGCATGTATTGTTGCACAAATTGGTATATCATATGCATCTTTTAAAGCTTTTGCACAATTTGCAACTAGCCAGTCATGAGCATGAATTATATCAAACTTTCCCTCTTTATTCATTATTTCGCCGAGCTTTTGCCAACATTTTAAAATTAAGTTGCAATATCCAGTCTATAAAATTATTTGAGTTTATCATGTAATTATCTACTCTATAAACTTTTACACCTTTATCTATTTCAAAATATGGTGCATTTCCTTCTCTATATGTAACAACTGTTACTTCGTGTCCATCTTTAATTAGTCTTCCTGATAAATCATATACAACTTTTGATATTCCGCCTACTATTCTAGGTGGATATTCCCATGTTAGCATAAGTATTTTCATGAGCAAAAGCCCCCTCTTTAAATATTCTTTTGTTTTCTTTATAATTGTATATTAACTTTCGTCAAAAGTAAACAAAAAAATTAATATTTTTTTAATTTTTTACAATATTTTTTTACTTTCCTTTATATATTACTCAAAATGTCCAAAAAACTCGCTACACTTATTTGGTGTAGCGAGTTTTTAACGAATATCATTATTATACAATATTTATTATTCTGCTGATTCTTCTGCATCAGGTGCTTCATAAGCTTCTAAAATAGCGCTTTGAATTTTTTCTCTAGTTTCAGCATTAATTGGATGAGCTATATCTTTGAATTCTCCGTTTGGAGTTTTTCTGCTAGGCATAGCTATAAATAATCCATTTTGACTTTCGATAACTTTAATATCGTGAATTGCGAATTCATTATCAAAAGTTACAGAAGCAACAGCTTTCATTCTGTTCTCTGAATTTACTTTTCTTAAACGTA
>CANSWM010000004.1 GCA_947650745.1 uncultured Clostridium sp.
TTCCACTTTTTATTTTTTTATATTTACTGTGACATATCTATTGTAAACCTATAATTTAGCAAATCTTAAATAATTATTCCCTAATATAATTGTATATATTTTCATATTCTGGAAATAATTATCTTAGGTGGTGATATTAATATGACAAGTAAAGAATTATTATATGTAGAAGATGCTCTAGGACATGAAAAATTTATGAAATCATGTAGTAAAAAAACATCGGAGCAACTTCAAGATGTTACTCTATCAAATTATGTAGCAGAACTTGAAAAGACACATACAGACTTGTATAACAAGTTTTTAAATCTATTATAGAATAGGAGAAAATATTATGGAAGACAGAGATTTAATGGAAAGTAAATTATTAGTAATCAAAGGCGTTTGTGATTTATACTTACATGCTACTCTTGAATCAACTACAGCTGAAGTTCATTCTGCTTTTAAAGATGCATTAAATACATCTTTAGATATTCAAAATAAAATATATAACTTAATGTCAGAAAAAGGATGGTATAAAACCTCTCCAGCAGAACAAGCAAAAATAGACTCAGCTAAGCAAAAGTTTTCAAGCGGTTGCTGCTAATTTAGAAGCTAAAAAGAGCCCAGATGATGTTAGTCACCTGAGCTCTTTTTTGTAACAAAATGCATAAACTGCATTTCAAGGTTTATCTGCTTTTAAAACTACTTACTGGGGAGTGTAAGTCTCACTGCTTTTTCTTGGGTCATACCATCTTTTAAAGGATTATCTATTTCTATTAAAATATCCTTTTTTAGATATGCTATTGGACGCATCGCACATTCCACAGTCTGTTCGTAGCCATGTTCTTTCCATAAGCTCCTATGCTGTAATTCGTCCATTCGTTTGATGTATAATCCATGTGACCCTTGAATTTCATAAGTCTCCGAAATCCAATAACTTCTGTCTATATTGCACTGTCTTGAAGGAATTCTCTCAAGCAGTTCCTTGGTAAGTACCCCTCCTATAATACCGTATTGCTTATTGCTGTACAGCTCTTCTGTATACCTTTTTAACACTTCTTTTGCATTTTTGTAACCTACTTTTCCATGCAATTTCAGTGTAGCACTTGTTGTATTTCTAGCAATAAGCACTATTGTGTTTTGGTCTAAAGGATATGCTGTCCAACCAAGGTTAGTTTCTGTTCGGGCAGTTTGCGTATGACTTACTCCTGTATTTTCAATTACTAATGTTTTTACATCAGGATTATAGTCAATATACGAATTCACCACCGCATTACATATCTGCTTGTTAGCTAAGAGTCCTCTTAATGATAACCACATAAATTAGTTTTGCCTTTCTTTGTTTGTTATTTGTAGCTAAATTTCATTTTTTATTTTCTTCTTTTTCCCTTCCTTTCGTAGATTAGAAGTACTGTTTACAGTAACCTTACTTTCTTAACCAGAAAAACTATGTTTTCATAAGCTTTCCTACCTTTCTGTTCGATATAAATCAATTTTCGAACTTAAAACAATGTTAATATGTTACTATTTTATTATATCCAGTTTTATGTAAATTGTCAATTAATTTCTTTATATCTATTGTAATGTTCTTTTTAATATAGCTTTAACTTTAGATGTAACATAAGCTTTTCCGTGTTTTTTCATGAACATCTTCTACCATAGATACAACTAATACCTGTTTTTCTGAATTTTCATCTGCTGTAAATGCACAAAACCAACCGTATCTCTGTACCTTCTTCATCTTCTTTGCTTTTCTTTATTTCAGCCGTTCCTGTCTTCCCTGCAAGTTTTATTCCTTCCGTTTTTACATTGTGTGCAGTTCCATTTTCATCTTCAATTACCTGAACTAATCCTTCTTTTACAGAGTTTGCAGCTTCCTCAGTAAATGCATTTTTTACAAAATATTCAGGTGAATTTACGTCTTCTTTATATTCTATATATGGTTTAATCATATCTCCATTATTTACAAATGCAGTATACATAGTTGCCATGTGTAATGGGTTAACTAATAACTGACTTTGTCCATATCCACTATCTGCAAGTCCAATTTCGCTTTCTAGTGCATCTACTCCATCTGCCGAATATTTAGATGTAGTCATTGCAATTGGAAAATCCATTTGTTTATTAAACCCTATCTTATTTAAATTATTTTCTAAGGTATCTTTTCCTATCCTAAGTGCAACCTTTGCAAAATATATATTATCAGAATATACCAAACCATTTCTTAGATTTGCAGGTCCATTATATGTCTTTACCGTTGTAATATTATATGTTCCCCAACTAGAATTGTTTTGCCACTGCTTTCCACTTGTTCCTAAATCTTCATCTGCTGTAATACTATTATTAGTAAGAGCAATTGCTCCTATTATAGATTTAAAAGAAGATCCTGGAACAAAGCTACTTGAAAATCTATTATATAAAGGTTCTCTTTGGTCACTTTTAATTTCAGTCCATTTACTTTCAGTCATTCCTAATATAAAGTCATTAACATCATATGTAGGTGTACTGCATAACGCAAGTATTTCTCCTGTTTTAGGGTTCATTACAACTGTTGCGGATTCATCGTTTTTAAACTGCTGATTTACATATTTTTGTAAATTGATATCAATAGTAAGTTTTATATCTTCTCCGTTTTTTACTTCTCTACTAATTATAGTCTTCTTCTTATTTCCTTTATTATCAACTATATGAATATCATATCCATTTAATCCTCTTAGTTTATCTTCATATGCTTTTTCTAGACCTACTTGGCCAATTACACTAGCTGAACTATATCCTTTACCAATATTTTCTTTTAGCTCGTCTTTTGATATTGTTCTCACATATCCGACTAAATGGCTTGCATCTTCTCCATATGGGTATATTCTACCAGATATAGATTTAATTTGTATGCCTGCTATTCTAAGTAACTCCGTTTCTGTTGCTTTATCTTTTTCTTCAATATTTGCAAGTTTTACAAATGTATTTTCTTTTACATATGATGCATTTAATAGGTCGTTAATTGCCTCAGTTGAAATGCCAAGTAATCTTGAAACAGCCTCTATATCTGCTGCATTATCTTTTCTCATCTTTCCTGGTACAAATCCAACAGAGTAAATTTTTCCTTCTCCTGCAAGTAATTTTCCATTTCTATCATATATACTTCCTCTTTTTGTTTCCACAGTGCTTGCCTCTAATTTATCTGTATCACTAAACCCAGGGAAAATTACATTTGAAGTCCAAATTATTTTATATTCTCCGTTCTTCTTTTGTAAGTCTTATCGTATTTGCAAAAGCTAATGTTCCAGACATAGTTTCCATTTTATTTGTATATGTAACTTTTATCTTTCCGATTCTCCTGCTCTTCTTCTGACATATTACTTACACTAACAGAACTTGCCTCTAGTAAATTATATACTTCTTCATTTCGAGTTATAAAATCTTCTTTTGATATATTCTTTTTTGCACTTTCGGATATCATTTCATACATTTCTTCATACTTTGCCTCATTAATGTATGACATATACGTATCAACTGTTTTCATCGCTTTACTTAGCTTTGTTTCACCAGATGTACCTTTAAATATAAATATTGCCATAACTATTAGAATTAAAAAGCATAATATAACTCGCATTTTTTGTATTGCAATTTTTTTATTATTCTTCTTGCTTTTTTTGCTCTTTTTTTTCATACTTTTCTTTCCTTTTTAATGAAATTTTAAGTACTATTTTGTCTTTTTTTGTTTTTTTAATTATATAACTACTAAATAAAAAAATCAATATAAAAAACTTGTATCTCGCTTTTTTAACTAATCTTTCTTTTTTATATTTATCATATCCTCTACATTTAGTTTCCCTGCTCTTGTTATAAAGTCATACCCATACTTCTCTTTTAATTTATCAATTGCATTATCTAAAGAATCTTGTTTTTCATTATTTTTATCATCAAAAAGAGATAGCTGAGATTCTTTTTTATTTACAAGATTATCTACTCTTACTCCAACTAATCTTATTGGAGTTTTTTCTATATACATGTCATCTAATAACTTCTTAGCAGCTAAGTATATTTCTTTGGTATTAGATACTGCACACTCAAGTTTACTTTGATGTGATATGTCTTTAAAATCTTTTGTTCTAAGTTGCACATTTACTACATTTGCAAGTTCATCTTGCTTTCTTAATCTATATGCAACTTGCTCTGTAAGTGCTAAAAGTATCTCTTCTAATTTTTCCTTTTCTCTTATATCATATGGCAGGGTTATAGAATTACCTATACTCTTTGGCTTTTCTCTTATATATACAACTTCTGAATTATCAATTCCATTTGCATATTCCCACATTAAAATACCATGTTTTCCAAACTTTCTAGCAATTTCATTCTTATCTGCCATTGCTAAATCTCCTATTGTTTTTATTTTCATATTATTTAGCTTTGGCACAGTTTTTTTACCTAGCATGAATAGTTCAGAAATAGGTAATACCCACATTTTCTTTTCAATTTCATTTTCAAATAAAGTATGAACTTTATCTGGTTTTTCAAAATCTGAAGCCATTTTAGCAAGTAGCTTATTATGCGCAATTCCAATGTTTACAGTAAACCCGAAATTCTTTTTTTACTCTATGACTTATCTCATACGCTTTATTTATCAAAGTATCTTTCATTAAATATTCTGTCATATCCATAAAGCACTCATCTATACTAAATCTTTCAATTTTGTCTGTATACTCTAAAAGCATATTATATAATTTATTTGAATAATCTTTATATGTTTTATAATCACAACCTGGATAAACCTTTAAATTAGGACATTTTTTCCTTGCAGAATAAATTGTTTCAGCAGTATTTATTCCGATATTTTTTTGCGCTCATACTTTTAGCAAGAACAATACCTGCTCTTCTTGTTTCATCTCCTGCTATAATTGCTGGAATGTTTCTTATATCAATATTTTCTCCATTTTTTAGCATTTCTAATGCAGTCCAACTAAGAAATGCATTATTAACATCAATATGCAATATTTGTCTTTCCATAGAAAACACCACCAATACAATTATAAAACATATGTTTGTATTTGTCAAGTATGCTACATCTTCCGTTAATTAAAGTAAAAAATCAATCTATACTTCTACCTCTTCTTCTTTTTCAACTTGCCCAAGCTTGCAAGCTTTAACTTTTGTAATATGCTTATCTTCTACATTTTCAATTTTGTAAACAACTTTATCGGTTTCAATAACCAAACCTTTATCCTTCTCATTTGGAATTCTTCCTAATTCTTCAACAAGATATCCAGAAAGTGTATCATAATCTCCTTCTTCAATTTTTACTCCTAAAATATCTTCTACTTCATATATTGCAAGACTCCCACTTAAGATAAATGTATTTTCATCTACCTCACTTATAACTTTATCTACCTCATCATACTCATCATAAATATCTCCAACAATTTCTTCTAAGATATCTTCCATAGTAACAATTCCAGAAGTTCCACCGTATTCATCAATTACAATTGCAATTTGCTTTCTATTTTTTCTTAGTTCTTCAAATAGTTCATTTACTGGCTTACTTTCTGATACAAAAAATGCTTCTTTTATAAGATTTTTTATTTTTGTGTTTTTGTTTTTTGTAGATAACAAAATATCTTTTATATAAACAATTCCCTTTATCTTATCAATTTTTTCATCATAAACAGGAATTCTACTATATCTTAAATCTCCTGATAATTCTTCAATGACTTTAGAAACCTGCATATTCATATCTATTGCAAATATTTGAGTTCTAGGTACCATAATCTCTGATACTACTTTATCATTAAACTCAAATACATTGTTAATCATACTTTTTTCTTTTTCATCAATAGTTCCCTTTTCTCCACCAATATCTACCATCATTCTAATTTCTTCTTCTGTTACTGTTTCTTCATCAGCTTCAGAAACTCCAAATAATTTTGAAACTACATTTGTAGAAAATGTTAGAAACTTAACAAAAGGTGAAGTTATTATAGATATTGTTTTTATTACTCCAATAGAGGCATAAGCTATTTTTTCACAATTTTTCATTGCAATTCTTTTTGGTACTAATTCTCCAAATATTAATGTAAAGTAAGATAATATTAGTGTAATAACTACAATTGCAATATTATTCCACATTCCTAAAGATATTTGTGGAACTAGTTTATTTAGTATTGGAGCAAGTTCACTTGCAAAAGTTTCTGATGCAAAAGCACTAGATAAAAATCCGTGCAAGTGTTATACCAATTTGTATTGTAGCTAAAAACTTACTTGGGTTTATTAGCATATCTTTTATTTTTTTTGCTTTTTTGTTTCCTTCTTTTGCTTGTATATCTATCTTTGCGTCATTTAATGAAATAAATGCAATTTCTGCTGCTGCAAAAAATGCGTTTAATAAAATTAAAACTACAATTACTAATATTTGCATATATATTTTTCTCCTTTAATTTTTTTATCATTTATAGTTTACCACTGTATATAAAATTTATCAAGAAATAGATTATACATTTTTGGGATTAATGAAAAATTTTGTCAAAGTTGATTTTTTATGTAAATTATGATATAATATCTTTATGAAACTTTGTAGGAATCCTTATAGTCCTAACAACAGGCTTTCTGCAGCAAAAAATTTATTTTTTTATAAGGAGGATTTGAGACATGAAAAAAGTTTTTTGTCGGCACAATTTTATTCGAGTGTTAATTTACATTTTAATCTGTATCGTCGGCTTTAGCATTGGATATCATGTATCCAGAGCCAATACTATGTATATGGAAACTGGAATGTACGCATCTGATGCTACCTGGCTCAAGGGGCTTGGTGAACTTTCTGACGAAGATATTTCTGAAATTGATACAATGTTTAATCAATTAAATGATGGCAGTGTATCTATGCAAGAGTTGCATGATTTTCTGGAAGAGAAAGTAAGCGGCAAACAGGAAGAGTTCTTCAGAAATACTCGTGCACTCTTGGATTCTATTAACAAGTAGCAAATACCACATCTACTCAAAATTTTTTCTTCGCTGTTTTCAATGTTTCATAAAATGGGGCTCTTAAGATAAGAGCCCCACCATTTTAATTATTTTTATCTTTATAAATTCTCAAAACATCTTTTAAATTCATTTTGGTTCCATAGTTTAGTATTGCACTTGAATATATTTTTATTGAAACTTTTGCAATTATAAATATTGTTATTAGTAATATTGCAATTGAAAGTAATATATCCCATATTCCGTGCTAGACCCATCATTACTCTAAACGGCATACAAAATGGTGAAGAAAATGGGAATAATGCTGCAAATGCGTTTAGCTCACTTGCTGGGTTCATCATTGTAAAATATGCTAGATAAAATCCTATTACTGCAAGTATTGCAACTGGTCCATTTGCTGACTGTACATCTTCTGGTTTACTTACTGTTGAACCTGTTAATGCGTAAAGTAAAGCATATGTAAAATATCCAAGTATAAAGTATATTAATGTTATAACTAATAAGAATGGTGTTATGTTTTCAAGGTTTACAATTTCATCAAGCATTCCTTCTTCTAAAAATACTGCATTACATATAACGGCTGTTATTATCATTGCTAAAATTTGTATTAAACCAATAATTCCTATTCCAAGTGTTTTACCTAAAACTATTTTAGATGGCTTTGTTGATGTTACTAAAGTTTCTATTATTTTTGATGTTTTCTCTGTTGTTATAGAAGAAGATACTTGATATGCACAAAAATATATTGCATAGAATAGAACAATAGATAATAGCATTATAACAACTGGGTTTCCCTGTACTTCTTGTTCATCTGTTTGAGTAAATTTAAAATCAAAATTTGGTGTCAATTCTTGAAGCTGAGTTTGTGTTAGATTTAATTTTGAGATTTGTAAGTTATTATATATTGCTGTAAGTGCACTTACTAGGTTTTCTGGCACTGTATCTACATAAAGCAAATTTTCTACTACATATTCTATATTTATTTCTCCATCATTTCTGGTTATAACAAGTGCTTCTTCAATTTCTTCCTCATTTATCTTTTCTTTTATTTGTTCAAAGCTAAAATTTTCATTTGAAATTTGGAAATCATATCCAAGATCCATATCTTTTAAGGCATTTAAGTTTCCTTCAAATATATTTCCACTATCTGCAATTAGCATTTTTGTTCCTTCTTCTACATCATCACCTTCTATGGCTTTTAATATATTTGGAACATTAAATAATACAACTATTAAAAGTAGTATGATAATATTTGAAATTATATAAGATTTACGTTTTAGCATGTCTTTTGCTGTAAACATACCTACTGTAAATAATTCTTTCATTTTACTTCACCTACCTTTTCTATAAATATATCATTTAATGATGGTTTCTTTATTTCAAATTTTAGCACTTTTTGCTTATTTTCTGCAAGTAAACTAAATAGCTTATGTCCTTCTTCTTCATTATTTATTTTTATTTCATATTCATTGTTCTTGCTATTTTCTATTTGCAAACCTAATTCTTGTATGTATTTTTCCACATTTTCTTTAGTACTTAAACTTATTCTGTTTGCTGGATATGATTGTTTTATTTCTTTTAAGTTTCCTTTTAGAACTGTCTTTCCTCTATTTAAAATTAATACATCTGTACAGAATTCTTCAATAGAACTCATTTGATGACTTGACATTATTATGTATTTTCCGCTCTTTACAAGTTCTAATATTACATTTTTTAAAAGCTCTGTATTTACTGGGTCTAATCCGCTAAATGGTTCATCTAGAACTATAAGCTCTGGGTTATGTAGAATTGCTGTTATAAACTGTACTTTCTGTTGATTTCCTTTTGAAAGCTTTTCTGCAGTTAGATTTAAGTATTCGTCTACTTTTAGTTTTTCTGCCCATTTTTTTACCTCTTTATCTGCTTCTTCTTTTTTAGTTCCTTTTAATGTTGCAAAATATATAAGTTGGTCATATATTTTAGTTTTTGGATAAATTCCTCTTTCTTCTGGTAGATAGCCAAAATTTACATTTTTTCTTTCTACTGATTTACCATTCCAAGTAATCTCGCCTTCATCTTTTTTTATTATTCCAAGTAACATTCTAATAGTTGTAGTTTTTCCTGCACCATTTGTTCCGAAGTAATCCAAAAACTCCGTGGCTTGTCTAACTCAAATGATATGCCATCAACTACTGTTTTATCGCCATAGTTTTTCTTTACATTTTCTAATTTAAGTCCCATTAGTTTTTGCTCCTTTCCTCTTATTTCGCATTTATTATAGCACAATGTATATATTCGTTTCAATATATATTTTTTTATTATGAAAACTTTATAATAGTCATTGCAATTGTTTATAATGAGTGGCGGATATGGTATTTCTTGGAACAGTGAACTTGATTTGTCTTGTAATGAATTGTGGAATAACGGGATTTAAAAAAACAAATGCTCAATTAGTATCTTTGTTCCTATAAGAATTAAAATTATTCCTCCAAATAATTTTGCTTTCTTTTCAAACTTATTTCCAAATTTATTCCCAATTATTACTCCTGTAATTGATATTATAAATGTTATAATTCCAATTAATGCTGCAGCCATTAGTATGTTTACTCCTAAAAAAGCAAATGTTATTCCGGCAAGCTAATGCATCTATACTTGTTGCAACTCCAAGTATAAGCATCGTTTTAAAACTTATATCATCATTTGCATTTTCTTCTTCTTTGAACACTTCTTTTATCATATTTACTCCAATAAATAGCAGTAAGAAAAATGCTATCCAATGGTCTATAAAAATTACAAATTTTTCAAATCCCTTACCTAATAAAAATCCAAGAGCCGGCATGACTGCTTGGAATATTCCAAAATATAATCCTATAATTATAGCTTTCTTCTTATCTAAATTTTTCATTGATAGTCCTTTACAAATAGATACTGCAAATGCATCCATTGCAAGTCCTATTCCAATTAGTAAAATTTCTATTATACCCATTATTAATTACCTTTCCGTATTTTCTTATTACATTTTATTTATTAATATATAATATTATTCTACTTTTCTTCTTCTATTTCCTTCTCTTCTTTTTTCTCTTTCTTAATTGGTATTTTCTGAACTAATGTTAAACCACTTTCAATTTCCCTCATAAGCTCTTCTTCTTCTATTTTGCAAAATTTATTTTCTTCCACCAAATAAACATATATATCTGTTCCTTTTGATACTTGAACAGCAATATATTCTTCATAATATCTTCCACTTTCATCTTCTTTATATCCTTCTACTTGTCTGATTTTTGCAATTTCTTTTTTAGAGAATAGTTCTCCGCATTATTTCTTTATGATGCCACTTTCTTTCATAATATTGCATATCTTTATTTTCGTGCACATCTATATTTTCTAGTACAAATTTTACTTTTTCAGCAAAATCAGTAAAATATCCTATGTCTGACTTTAATAAGTATAAATAATCATCGGAATAATAATTTTCATCATCAATATACCCAAGTTTTCTATCCATTTGTTCCATTTCAAATCTTGTCATAACTGGAGGCTTTCCGAGGTATTGTTGAAAGTCCAAAACTTTTTGGAAATGAATGAGATTGAATCTCTTTTAAATCTTGCTGTAAATCTATAATATAGCTTTCTCCTTCTTTTGGAATTACTATATTATGAACATGTGGACATGTGGAATCATCTTCTGCCATTGTAACAGTTATAATATTTATTCCTAATTCTTTTAGTATATATTCTACTGTATAGGCAAGTGATCTACATATTGCTTTATTCTTTTTTAAATATTCTTCAATATCTTCTTTTTTTAAAATTGCTCTGTTATATATTTTTTTCCTATTTTTTGAATTTCCAAAACAAAATTCTAAATCAAAGGAAAATCTTCTTCCTAAATCTAGATATATGGCTCTTACTATTTCATTTTCTGTTAATCTTTTTTCCTCTATACATTGTCTCATGTTTTCTACATATATTGATAAATTACTCAAAACTTACATCACTTCACTTTTTACAAAAAAATAAACTTACCTGTAAAATTACAGATAAGTTTATTATACAGCATATTATGTCATCTTTCAAGTATATATCTTATTTAATTTCTTTTACTTCAAATCCTTCTTCTTCTATAATATTTTTTATTTTGCTATTTTCTATATCTTTATTAAATGTAATAACTGCAGTTTTTTCTTCTAGATTAACTACTACATTCATTACACCTTCAAGTGCTCCTAAAGCTTTTTCTACTGTCATTTTGCAATGATTACAATGCATACCTTCTATTATTATAGTTTTCTCATTCATTTGGTTTTTCACCTCCTTTTTAAGTTTGGGTCTAAATCTTATTAATCTTAACGCATTTGTTACAACACATACTGAGCTTAGGCTCATTGCTGCTGCTCCTAGCATAGGGTTTAGTTTTAGACCTAAATTTAGGTAAAATACACCACAAGCTATTGGTATTCCGAATTATATTATAAAAGAATGCCCAAAATAAATTCATTTTTATGTTTTTGATTACTGCTTTACTTAAATCTATTGCAGATACCACATCTAAAAGGCTATCCTTCATAAGTACTATATCTGCTGATTCTATTGCAATGTCTGTTCCAGAACCTACTCCAATACCTACATCTGCTTTGACTAATGCTGGGCTATCATTTATTCCGGTCTCCTACAAATAGTGTTATTTTTCCGCTCTTTTTGAAGTTTTGCAACTTCTTGTTCTTTATCTTGTGGCATTACTTCTGATATTACTTTATTTATACCTACACTTTTTCCAATCTGATTTGCTACTTTTTTATTATCTCCGAGTTACCATTATAACATCAATATTTCTTTTTTTAAGCTCTTCTATTGCTTGTACACTTTGTTCTTTTACTTGGTCTGCAACTGCAATTATTCCAATTATTTTTTTATTATCTGCAAAATATAAAACTGTTTCTCCCATTGCTAGTAGCTTTTCACTTTCTTTTTCAAAATTTCTTGTATCGATATTATTTTCTTTTATAAAAGAAATATTTCCTCCAATATACTCTATTTTATCTATATTGCCTTTTACTCCTCTTCCAGAAACTGATTTAAAATTTTCTACTTCTAATAATTCTATTTTTTGTTCTTGGACTTTTTCTATTACTGCTTTTGAAAGTGGATGTTCTGAGTTTTTTTCTAAGCTTCCTGCAATTTTTAGTAATTGTTTTTCATCTATGTCACTTATTATTCTGGTTACTTTTGGCTTTCCTTTTGTAATCGTTCCTGTTTTATCTAAAATTACTGTATCTACTGTATGTAGCAATTCTAAACTTTCTGCTGATTTTATAAGTATTCCGATTTTCTGCTCCTTTACCTGTTCCAACCATTATTGCAACTGGTGTTGCAAGTCCGAAGTGCACATGGACAAGATATAACTAAAACCGAAATTCCCATACTAAGTGCAAATTCAAAGTTCTTTCCGAAGTACTAACCATATTATAATTGTTGCAATTGCAATAATTATAACGACTGGTACAAATATACCACTTACTTTATCTGCAATTTTTGATATTGGTGCTTTTGAATTTCCAGCTTCTTCTACTAACTTTATAATTTGTGAAAGTGTTGTATCTTCTCCTACATTTTTTGCCTCTATTTTTATATATCCATTTTTATTAACAGTTCCGCAAATAACCTCGTCTCCGAACTTTTTTATCTACTGGCACGCTTTCTCCTGTTATACTAGACTGGTCTATTGCAGATATTCCATCAATTATTACCCCATCTACAGGAATACTTCCTCCTGGTTTTATTAAAATAATATCTCCTTTTTTTATATCTTCTATTCCAATTTCTTCTTCTTTTCCATCTTTTATAACTATCGCCCTTTTAGGTGCAAGATTAATCAATTTGTTTATTGCTTCACTTGTTTTTCCCTTTGATTTTGTTTCTAAGTATTTTCCGAACTGTAATTAGGGTTAAAATTGTCCCTGCCGATTCAAAATAAATATCCATAGAATATCTTTGTGCAATTTCGAAAGCTTCACTATGCCCTAATCCATAACCTATCATATATATTGCAAATATTCCATAAAGAATAGCTGCACCAGAACCCACTGCAATTAAGGTATCCATATTTGGTGTTCCTTTAAATAATCTCTTAAATCCGAACAGAAAAATAATTTCTATTTACATATATAATTGGAAGTAGTAATAAAAAACCGTGTAAATCCAAATGTAATAGCATTTTCTACACCATCAAATGTGTTTTTTATAAATTCTGGAATGGGAAGCCCAAACCATTTATAAAACATATGATGCATTGATATATACATAAGTGGTATCAAAAAGCATATAGATATAACTAGCCTTTTTTTCATAGTTCTTATATTATCTTGAACATTATCTTGTTTTTCTTCTTTTGATTTGCTGTTTTTCTTTTCTTCAGATATATTTGCTCCATATCCTGCATCTATTACTGCTTGTACTATTTTATTATTATCTAAAATGCTTTCATCGTATTCTACTATCATATTATTTGATAATAAATTTACATTAGCACTTTTTACGCCCTCTAATTTGTTAGTTGCTTTTTCTACATGAGAAGAACAGCTACTACATGTCATTCCCTGTATATCAAACTTAACCTTTTGCATTATTTGCTTATATTCCTTTCTTTTATTATTTGTAATTTTGAAATTTTCTTGAATAGAGAAGGAGAATTCTTATTTAAGAAATTTCTCCTTCTCTATTACTTTTCATGGAACAGTGCTACTTTAAATAAAGCACAGAACGAAAACTCGTGTAACTATATTTGTAAATAGGTAAATAATAATCACGAGCAGAAGCAGGAAAAGCAAACCCTCCAATCTTGCACCAACCAGTACGCAAAACTACAAACGAACTGCCATATAACTCTCTTGACCACTCATCACAATTTCCTGCCAAATCATATATATTGCAGACCTGCCAATTTTCATTGCTACCTGTAGGTCTAACTTCATGCGTAAAATCTGCAGAATTCCAGTAATTTCCCCAATTTGTTGAATCTTTATTTACTTCTTTAGAAGTTTTTTTACCAAACTGAATCAACCATTTAAATAAGGAATCATATACCGCTCCGTTTGGTAAGCAGCTACCGACATTTTCTATATTACGTGCATAATTCTTTGCTTTTTCTATGGCATCAAATTGATTTATGTTTGTATATGGTTTTTTATCATTTTGCTTCTTAAATACAATTTCATTACCATCTTCTGTTGCTAAAAATGCTGAAATATAAACCCCTCCATATTTCTTGACACTTGCTGTCAATTCCTCATCTATCTCTTCATGATATTCTTCGTTTGAAAATATTTCTCCGCGTAACGTTCTCCGTCCAAACTTTTCATTAAAGTTAATACCATCAAGAGTGCCATCTGCTTCTAAACTACCTACTGGATCCCATACGAAACAACTATCGTCAGCTTTGTTTTGAATCACAAATCCATTATTCCATTCACCTTTCAGGTATTTAAACCCATTTGGAATAATAGGATTTTTGTAATTTGCTTGTAAAATTCTATTCCTTGCTTCACTACTAATTACTCCACCATTCTCTTTCCGCAATTGGGATGTAATACCTTCCATTGCTTTTTCTTCTATTCGGTTTCCTTCCATAATATTTGCCTCCTTAAATGTGATAAGAAACACCATACTACAATGAGCACTTAACTTTATTGATACATTATAGCACATTTATATAATCTTGTAAAATCTTTATTTGCATAATTCATTTGTTGTTTAGTATTTAGTGTGTATCTTCTTCTATTATAGCTTTTTCAAACTGGCTATTGTATAATTTTGCATAAAATCCATCTTTTGCTAGTAATTCTTCATGTGTTCCTTGTTCTGCTATGTCTCCTTCATTCATAACTAATATTAAATCTGCATTTTTTATTGTTGATAGTCTATGTGCTATTATAAATGATGTTCTTCCCTTTGTTAGTTTATCCATTGCTTTTTGTACTAACTCTTCTGTTCTTGTGTCTACATTACTTGTTGCTTCATCTAATATTAAAAATGGTGAGTTTGCTATCATTCCTCTTGCTATTGTAAGTAACTGCTTTTGTCCTGCTGATATGCTTTCTGTATCACTTAAGTTTGTATCAAGACCATTTGGAAGTCCTTTTATGAAATGCTCTAATCCTACCGTTTTACATGCATTCCAAACTTCTTCATCTGTTACATTTTCTTTATTGTATACAATATTTTCTCTTATAGTTCCATTAAATAGCCATGTATCTTGTAATACCATTATAAATAAATCATGTATATTTTCTCTTGTTAGTTCTTTACTATCTACTCCATCAATTGTTATTTTTCCTGAACTAATTTCATAAAATCTCATAAGTAGGTTTACTAATGTTGTCTTTCCTGCCCCTGTTGGTCCTACTATTGCTATTTTTTGCCCTGGTTTTGCTGTACATGAAAAATCTTTTATTACTAGTTTTTCACTATCATCATATCCAAATTTTACATGTTCAAATGTTATATTTCCTTCTACTTTTTCTTTTTCTAATATTTTTGTTTTATGTTCTTCTCCATCCATTTCCTTTTCTTCTAAAAATTCAAAAACTCTTTCTGCTGCTGCAGCTGCTGATTGCAAGTTTGTTAAACCTTGTGCAATTTGCTGAAGTGGTGATGTAAATAATCTTGCATACATAATAAATGCAACAATTATACCAAATGTAATAATTTCTTCTTTTACAAGAATTGCTCCGAACTATACATACAGAAACATAACTTAAGTTTCCTATAAACATCATTATTGGCTGCATAAGCCCTGATAGAAATTGGCTTTTTCTACTGCTATTAAATAAATTATCATTTAATATTTTAAACTCTTTTATAGCCTTATTTTTGCCGTTATATACCTTTACTACATTATATCCAGAATATATTTCTTCTATATGCCCATTCAATTTCCCAAGTTCTATTTGTCTTGAGTTAAAATATTTTTGTGATTTTCCGAAGTATGATAAACATTAGTGAAAAACCAATAATTGATGTCATAATAGCTGTTATTGCCATAATCCAGTTTGTATAAAACATCATAACAACACATGATACTAAAAGTGCAATTGCTGCAATAAATGTTCCTAAGTTTTGACTAATTGACATGCCTATTGTATCAACATCATTTGTTACTCTAGATAGAATATCTCCAAAAGAATGCTTATCAAAATATTTTAATGGTAATTTGTTTATTTTTACTGATATATCTGTTCTAAGCTTTTTTGCAAGCTTATTTGCAGTAGTTGCCATTATAAAACTTGTAAAAAAGTTAAATACTGCACTTACAAGATAGAGACCTAAAATAAATAATGAAATCTTCGTAACTTCTTCTAAATCAATACCTGTAAGTAAACCTTTAGTAATTGTATCTGTTAAATCTGCAAGTTTATTTGGTCCTATAATAGAACAAATTGAGCTTGCAATTCCAAGTATCATTGCTGTAATGTAAAATGGTTTTAATTTTTTATGAAATCCGAAGTAATTTTGAAATTGTCTTTCTAAAATTCTTTGGCTTTTCATGTACTCTATTTGGTCCTACATTTCTTTGAACATGTTTTCTTTCTTCTACTCCGCACTTTCTAATTCCTCCTTACTTAATTGTGAATAAGCTATTTCTTGATAAACAGAGCAATTTTTCAAAAGTTCTTTATGCGTTCCTTTTCCCACACATTTTCCTTCTTCTAGAACTATAATTTGGTCTGCATACATTACAGTTCCTATTCTTTGTGCAACTATAATATTTGTTGCATCTTTTGTATAGTTTTTAAGTTCTCTTCTTAATACACTATCTGTTTTATAATCTAATGCTGAAAAAGAATCATCAAATATATATATTTCTGGTTTTCTTGCAATTGCTCTTGCAATAGAAATTCTTTGCTTTTGTCCTCCACTTATATTTGTTCCTCCGGCTAGCTATGTGTGAGTTATATCCATCTTCCATTTTTTCTACAAAGTCTTTTCCCTGTGCAACTTCAATGGCTTTTATAATTTCTTCTTCTTTCTTAGGTGGTTTGCCATTTTCTCCATAGTCTACATTGTTTTTTACTGTTTCATTAAACATTACAACCTTTTGTGGAACATACCCTATTTTATTATGTAAAAATTCCTGATTATATTCTTTTACATTTACTCCATCTACTAAAATTTCTCCAGAAGTTACATCAAAAAATCTAGGTATTAAGTTAATAAGAGTAGACTTTCCGAGACCCTGTTGAACCTATAATTGCAATTGTATCTCCTTTATTGGCTGTAAATGAAATATTTTTTAATACCTCTTCTTGACCATCAGGATATTTGAATGAAACATCTTTAAATTCAACTGTGCCTTTTAATTCTGTTTTATCTTCTTTAATACTTCCATCTTTTATTGCAATTTTTGTTTCTAATACTTCTAAAATTCTTTCTCCTGAAACAGAAGCTCTAGGCCACATCATAAATATCATTGCCAGCATCAAGAACGACATAATAACCTGCATTGCATAAGAAGAAAATACAACCATATCACTAAAAATATTTATCTTATCTGTAAGGCCTGCTTCATTTATTATATATGCTCCTACAAAATAAATAGAAAGAGTTAAACCATTCATAATTAAATACATAACAGGAGACATAATAGACATCATTCTTTGGTTAAATGTTTGAAGCCCTGTAAGTTCACTATTCTGTTTTTCAAATTTATTTTTTTGATAGTCTTCTCCATTAAATGCTCTTACAACTCTTATACCTGTTAAATTTTCACGAGTTACATTATTTACTTTATCAATTATTTTTTGTACTTTTTTGAAGTTAGGTAAAACAAGTTTCATTAAAATTCCTATTGTTAAGATTAAAATTAAAACTGCTCCTCCTGTAATTGCACTCCAAGTAAAATTTTTGTTTAATATTTTCATAATAGCCCATGTTGCTGTAATTGGAGCTTTTACAATTAGTTGTAATCCCATAGCAATAAGCATTTCTACTTGTGTAACATCATTAGTAGTTCTTGTAATTAAACTGCTAACAGAGAATTTATTCATTTCTCCCATACTAAATTCTTCTACTTTTTCAAACAAATCTCCTCTTAATTTTTTTGAAAAAGAAGAAGCAATATATGATGCAAAATATCCGAACAATACATGCAGATAAAAGACTACCTGCTGCACATCCTAGCATATATAAGCCTTGTTCTAGTATTTCTTGGATAGTACTTCCCTCTGTTTGAACAAGTTTTGTAATTTCAGACATATAATCTGGAAGTTTTAAATCTAACCAAACTTGCCCTATAATAAATAATAGGCAAACAAGAATTAGAATAACTTCTTTCTTATTTAGTTTTTTAAATAACTTTAGCATAACAACTTCCCTTCTTAATTTTTTCTTAATCCTTTAATATTATATAGTCAATAATAAAAATTGCAATGGTTTTTATGTGAATTTTGTGTGAAAAAAACAAAGGCTAGTTATTAGCCTTTTATATGTTTTCATAATGTGACCACATAGATATTATTTTTACAACCTTTTCTTTTAGTCAGATTTTCCTTCATATTTGCTCCTTGTCTGCCCCCATTATTTGTATTATATTATGAAATTTCCGTGATAATTACTATTTATATTCTATCTTTTTACAAATTATTAATAATTAAACTTCATATTCATACTCTAAATCTGTGGTATGTATCTTAAAGCTATGAAAATTTGCTTAAATTTTGCTAATTTGCTATGTAGGAAGAAATGTCTCTTTCTATCTCTTCTGTTCCTTTTTGGTTAATTGTTTTATTAAATTTAATTCCTTCATTATTATTCATTACAACTTTTACTTTTATATAGTCAAGTTGTTTTTTGGTTCTAAACAAATCTTCATCTTTTTCAAATATCTTTAGTTTTTGAAAACTTTTTATTTCACATATCACATTTTTATCTTCTATACTTATTGGCTCTATGCTTTTCTTTTTTACTTTCTTTTCTGGTTCTTCTAATAATTCATAACTATCACTCTTTTTACTACTTTTTAAGATAAAACTAATTACATATGGATTTTTATTTCTTTTTTCATCAATTTCTCCAATAATTACTTTGTCTATTAATATATCAAATACTTCTCTGTCAAATTCAGTTATGATATCATGACTTTTTAAAAGATTTTTAATTTCTTCCATTTTAGATTTTAAGTTATCTTCTTTATTTACTGTACTAGATTTGTGTTCTATTTGTTTTTGAATATTTCTTATTTTTCTTTCTATCTCATTATTTTTTTCTTTAAAGGCCTCTTCTGTAATTGTGTTATCTAACTTTAAATCTAATAATTTCTTTAGTCTTTCTTTTAAGTCATGTTCTTGTCTATTTAGTTTTTCAATTTCTTCTTTTCTATTATTTTCTTGTAATATTGGTTCTGCCTTTTCCATAAAGTTTCTAATGATTGTAGCTTTATCTGCACATAAAACTCTATAAGCATCTAAAAAACATTTTTCTATTACTTTTTCTGGTATTGGTTTGCTATCCCTACAGTATTTTCTACCTTGTTTTATAGCTGTTGAACAATACCATGCTTTTTTATTTTTGGTTGAACTTACCCAATTTTTTCTAGTAACTAACCTTCCACAAAATGCACAATAGGTTATTCCACTAAAAGCATACATTCTTCTAAATGTTCCATTTCTTGTGCCTTTATTATAGTTTTCACTTCTTTTTCGCAAGATTTCTTGAACTTTATCCCAAGTTTCATCATCAATAATTGCTTCATGATTTTTCTCTATTAAGTATTTTTGTTCTTCTCCCATGTTTTCTAATCTTCTATGAGTAATTGGATCTACTGTAAATGTTTTTCCTTGTAATAAGTCTCCTTTGTATTTTTCATTTTTTATAATTTTTCTTATTACTGTTTCACACCATATTGGATTTCCTCTTCTTGTTGGTATTCCAGCTTCTGTTAATTCTTTTGCAATCATTGTTGTTCCTGCACCTTGTGCATATCTTCCAAAAATGTATTGAATCACTTTTTTCTCTTCTTCATTTACAGTTAATGTCTTTGTTAATTTATCATAGTCATACCCATAACATCCATGAAATCCTACTAATTCTCCTCTTTGCATTTTCATTTTTAGCCCCAGTTTTACATGTGATGATATTGTTTCACTTTCTTGCTGTGCTACCGAACTTAATATAGTTAATAGTAATTCTCCACTCATTTCTAGTGTATTGATGTTTTCTTCTTCAAAGAGTATTGCAACATTTTTTTCTTTTAACTTTCTTACATAGGAGAGTGTATCAACTGTGTTTCTTGCAAATCTTGAAATTGATTTTGTTAGTAGTAAATCAAACTTCCCATTTAATGCATCATGTATCATTCTCATAAAGTCACTTCTTTTGTAGTCTTGTGTTCCTGAAATTGCCTCATCTGCATATACTTGTGTTGCTATCCATTTTGGGTTTGCATTCATTTTTTCCATATAATATTTTAATTGTGATTCATAACTATTTTTCTGATCTTCTTTGTCTGTACTTACTCTTGCATAGGCTGCTACTTTAATTGGTCCATTTATTATGGTTCCTTTATTTCTGTCTATTCGACCATTTATTTTTTCAATTATTTGTACTTCGGCCATCTTACCTCCTTCTTGCCGATTACTGTTTCATTATATATTAAAAACATTTCTTTTTCAATACAAATTTACAGTTATTAGCATCTTTTGTTGATTTTGTTTTTGATTTTTTCATATTCATTTTTTGTGATTTTGTTTTCTTTTGTTAGCTTATTTAACATTCCTATATACGCACTTTTCCTTATATTTTTTTGAATATTACTATTTTTAATTTCTATCATTTTCTAACACCTCCTGTCTTTTCTTTTTGGGCATTAAAAAATAACAAGCATTTTTTACTTGTTATTGTAACTCATCTATTATTTACTTTTAGACACAATACTCCCTTTATTATATTTTTAAACGGAGTAATTTTGTACTTTTTTATATTACTCTTTTTGCCTTTGCCCTAACACAAAGTTTTCTACTTTACCTTTGTTTTCACAAAGTAATTGCTGATTTATCAGCTTTTCCCATTTTCATGGTATCAACTACATATACTATGTAATGACAATTTCTTAACACAGATACATTATACTATATATTTTCCTAAAATGGAATATACACACCCTATTTTTTTATTTGCTTATAGCTGTAGCTTTTCAAGATTTTTTTATATCCACTTCTCTCTATTTCAAAAAAATTTTCTATACTGTATTTGAAATTTTTATTTATATTGTTGTGATTTTTCTTCTAACATTTTGAAATCACAACATCTATCAATTATTCTTTGTGGTAGTTTTTTGTTTATAACTCTATTATATAAATTTTTAGCTCTGTTTAAGATTATATTTGCATTTTCCCTTTCATTGCACCAATGTATTTGCTTATATAATAATGTTTTATATGTTTGATCTTGTTCATTTTCGACATCAATTTTTATACATTGCTCCATTGGAATTGGTATCATATTATTAAAGTTAATTGCTCCTAAACTTCCATTATCTATTTTTAAAAAGTCTATTGTATTCTTCATTTTTAAGTGTTTTGGTTTAGGAGATGTGAATGGTGCAAAATATAGTATTTCATCTACTTTTAATACAATTCCTATAAATGGTCTTCTTGCTTTTTCATCATAGGATTTTGATATTCTTTTATCAAATTGGCTCATATATTTTACATATTCTTCTTTAACTATATAAAAATTTAATTTTTCCATTTATTGCTCCTTAATAAATTAGGATACCATTTCTGGTATCCCTACTTTTTTCGTTCTTCACTTTATGGTAGAAGTTCACCGCTTTTTTCGTTCCCCACTTTATGGTAGAGGCTCACCGCTTTTTTCGTTCCTCACTTATGGTAGAGGCTTACCGCTTTTTAAACAATAATCAAATTATTGTTTATTTTATTATATTCATTATAAGTTATTTTATTACATTTGTCAATCATTTTACATTGACTTTTGAGGTTCCAATTTGGAACCTCATTAATTTTATAATTAGTTTTTTACTTCTCTTTAATTTCTTTATAATTATATATCATATTTACCACTGGCTCTATTTTAAACTAATTACTCGCACTCATCAATCAAATGTGGATAATTAGTTTAATTCTTTTATAATTCTATATATGTCTCCCCAATTATTTACTTCTTTTATGTTCTTGTTTTCTTCTAGTTTTACTAAATCTGTATCTCTAAAATATAATGTTTTTATATTATTGTCTGCTAATTTCTTTATGATTCTCCAATCATCATCAATCATAATATCTATGTTTTCATTTTTGCATACTTCTAATTTATCATCAATTTTCCAATAATATTTATCAAAAATAATCTTATTTTCTTCTAATAATCTTATTGCATCATCTTTCATCTCTTTAACAAATCCACCTCTAGCAGTAATAACTACAAATTCGTGTCCTTGTTTTTTTAGTAGATTATATACTCCTACAAACCCTGACATTAGATTACTTTCTTTTGATACTGTTAAAAAATATTTTTCAATAAATTCTTGTTTTTGTTCTTCTGTCCAATTATATCTAGCTTGAAATTTTGGCTCTTCTCTATTTATTAAATTATTTCCTTTTACAGTATCTATATCAAATATTTCTTCATAAGTTCTAAAAGTTGTTTCACTGTCTATAACAACTCCATCTAAATCTATTCCTATCTTCATTACTTCCTCCAATATTTTTATGTTTGACCTTTTCTATCTTTTAAATATTTCTTTACTGTTTCAATTACTTCATTATGTACTTTTCCATTACTAATAACTGCTCCATTTATGCTTTCATCATATCTTTGTTCATTTCCAAATAAATCTGTAACTTTTCCTCCTGCTTCTTCTACTATAACCTTAACTGCTGCAATATCACAATTTTTATGTTTTGTACCAGGAAAAATAGCAAGACTAAAATCTCCAGAAGCAACACACATACAAGCTCTTATAATGCTTCCTAATCCAATAATATATGTTTTATTTCCTAATTCTTGTAATACATTAGATATATTATAATCTGCTCCAACCCATAAATCATAATGACATACAGTTTTCATATCATCTAATTCATAGTCATTTACAGTTATTTTTTCTCCGTTTTTATATGCACCTTGTCCTTTTATAGCAGTATATAAGCTATCTGTAAAAGGATCATATACTAATCCAACTGCTGATTTTCCCTTAATAACTAAAGCTAGTGAAAATACTGCTACTGGAATATGTGTAGCATACATTGCTGTTCCATCAACTGGATCACATACCCATACATAATCACTTTTTCCAAATTGTTCTTCTTCTCCATCTACTGAATGAGAGGGATATTTTTATATCTCTTTTTTATTTCATTTATACATATCTCTACACTTGTTCCTGTACTGTGCATTGCTTCAACTACTAAAAATACTGGTTCTTTTTTATTTATTTCTATCGAATCAAATGGATTAAAAATCATTTCAATTTTGTTCTCTCCATTTTTATAAGCTATATGTTTAACTTGCATAGGCAAAAATTTTATTATATTTAATTTATTAGAAATATATGTTGTTGGTACTGCACCACTTCTTAAAACAGGACATATATAATCTATCTTTATTTTATTATCTTGAATATATTTTCTTAAATGGTCGCATAATTTGTCTATATGTTGTAAAAATTCATTATGCTCCATTCTCTTATAATTTTTTTCCATCCCTTACTCTCCTTATCATTCTGCTGTAATTTTATCACAGGTTGACAATTTTTACAATAAAATCCAAAATTAAAAATTCTATTATTCACATAACATACTTTCATTTCTAACTTTATCTAAACATCTATCAATTTCAATAACATTGGTTGATCTAACTAACATTTCATTAATCTTACTTCTATTCCCCTTTAATGTTAATATATCAATGTTTCTTTTAGATTCTTTATTATCTCCATAAACTATATTTAATTTATGCAATTTCCCTGTATCGATAAAAGGCATAAAAACAATATACTTTTTATCTTCTGTCATAAAATCTGCTTTATTCCAATTAGAAAGCAATATTTCTTTTCCTTTATAAATTTCTTTTACTATGTCATAAATATCTATATCTTTAATAGTCTTTATCAATTCTAAATTATCATCTGTTGGATTGATTACCTGTATAGATTTACCACTTATTGTAAAATACTTATTTCTTTTATTCATCCTATCAAAATCTTCTAAAAACACGATTATTTTATCATTTGAAAACATCTTATTAATATCGGTTAAAGTTTGTTTTACATATAATGGATTATTTCTATTTGAAATATAATACACAATATACTTATTTTGTAAGATTTCCAATTCACCAATATATTTTCTACCTAAATCTGTATAAATGTTATTTTCTTTTAGCTCCCAACTAGGTATAAAATTTATATCATCTTCAAATCCAAGCATTGCAATTTTTGCTACATCTTTTATTCTATCTTTGTAATCTTTATTTCTACAAAGATTATAACTTTCATACCCAAAATCTTGTAATAATCTTCTTCCCTCTATATCAATTTTTATATAATATGTATTTTCTCTTTTTACATACCCTGCCTTTTCTAATACTTTTAATCTTTTTCTATAATAATCTTTAGATTTATAAATCTTTTTACAATCAACTGATTTTATTTGCTTATATCTACCTATAAAACATATAAGCTCTATATCCCTTGAACTTAATCTTATTTTCATAATCTCAAACCTCCATTTCTTAATTAAACTAATATACATCATCTTTTTTTCTTTTGAACCCCTTTCCTGTATGTACACCCTAAACTCCATACAGTGTTTTTCTTTTGTTTTTAGATCTCTTAATCTTTTGCATACTTTTATTTTGTCCGCCTTTTTGCTAATAAAAATTAGTCAAATCGGACATATTTCTGCTATCAAAAATTCTGAATTTTATATCCGTTTCTTTATCTATTTTTTCATTTATTTGTATCTGTAAATCTATTAGCTTTTACATTTAAAACTTTAATTTTGAGCAAAGCTTTTTAGAATAAAAAAATAAAGTGCTATTGCTAACACTCTATTTCCTGTAATCGGCATATTAAATTTTTTATTTTAGCTATGTCAATGGACATATTCCTTACCTATCAGTTAGGCTATTACTTTTTACTATTTTTACAAAATTAGTCGTTTTTTTAAGTTTTTTATAAAATTTTATGTTTTCATCATTTTTATCAAACTCACTTATATCAATGCTTACAAGTTTTCTATTTCAGATATTCCCACCTTATATTCAATATCTTCCATAAATGGAAAAATTTCCATTATATATTTCTTAGTTACCATAGCCATTTTAGCTGGTGGATTTTTTTGTCCTACATTTATTAGCTTTTGTGTATAACAATTTTCAGCAGTCTTAAAAAGCAGATATCTATTTGTTAAATAAGTAAAGTAAACTTGATATCCTTCATTTAAAATACCTTCAAATTGTTCAAAAGTAAAATTTTCCATTTCGAAATTACCTTTCTTGAATATCTATAACGTTCCTTGATGTTCAATGTTTGCCAATTCATTTTATCATATTTTCAAACTCATCTTCACTAATAACTCTAACCCCAAGTTCTTCTGCTTTAGTAAGCTTACTTCCTGCTTCTTCTCCTGCAAGTACATAGCTTGTTTTTTTAGAAACCGAACCGAGAAGTTTTTCCTCCAAATTTTTCAATAATTTGGGAAGCCTCATCTCTTGTGTATTTTTCCAGAGTTCCTGTAAGAACAAATGTCATTCTAGAAAATCTATTGTCTCCTTCTTCTTCTTTTTCGTTTTTCATGTTAACTCCAGCTTCTTTAAGTTTAGAAATAAGCTCTATTGTTTGTTCTTGCTCAAAAAACTCACAAATGCTTTTTGCAGTTATTTCTCCAATTTCTTCTACAAGGCTTAAATTAATTACAGTTGCTTTCATAAGCTTATCCATACTTCCATATTCTTTTGCAAGAATTTTAGCAGCTTTTGTTCCTACATGTCTTATACCAAGAGCACTAATTAGTCTATCTAAGTTATTTCCTTTGCTTTTATTAATTGCATTTATCAAATTTGTTGCAAACTTTTCTCCACTCTTTTTTAGTGAAGCTATATCTTCTTTTTTTAAATAATATATATCTGCTATTCCCTCTTTTAAAAATCCTTTCTCTATAAGCTGTTCTATTATAGAATATCCGAAGACCTTCAATATCCATTCCTGCTTTTGATGCAAAATGTACAATATTTCTAAAATTTCTTGCTGGGCATTCTATTCCAATGCATCTTCTTATTGCTTCGTTATTTTCTCTAATAGCTGGCGCTCCACATACTGGGCATTCTTTTGGAATCTCGAATTCTTTTTCTTTCCCTGTTCTTTTTTCTTTAATACATTCTACAACTTCTGGAATAACATCTCCTGCTTTTTGTATTATGACATGGTCACCAATTTTTAAACCTTTTTCTTTTATAAAATCTTCATTGTGAAGAGTTGTTTTAGATATAGTAGAACCTGCAAGTTTTACTGGCTCTAATATTGCCATTGGAGTAATTGCACCGTGTTCTTCCCACTTGGCAAATTATATCTTTTAATATGGTTTCTTTTCTTTCAGGTGGATATTTATATGCAATAGCCCATCTTGGTGTTTTAAATGTTGTTCCTAAATTTTCTCTTAAGTCTAAGTCATCTACTTTTATAACCGCACCATCTGTACCAAAGCTTAAAGCTTCTCTTCTTTCTCCAATACTTTCTATTTCTTTTATTGCTTCTTCTATTCCGAATACATTGTTTTTTTATTGGGTTTACATTAAATCCTAATCTAGATAAATATAAAAGTTGTTCATAATGAGAATTAAAAGGATTTTTTTCTAATTTTTGAACATTAAATATATATATATCTAATGGCCTTTTTGCTGTTTTTTTGCTATCTAATTGTCTTAAAGAACCGTGCTGCTGCATTTCTTGCATTTGCAAAAGTTTTTTCTTCTAATATTTCTTGCTCTTCGTTCATTTTTTCAAAGTCTTCTTTTGAAATAAAAACTTCACCACGCACTGTAATGTTTACTTTTTCTTTTAAAATCTTTGGTATGCTTTTTATGGTTTTTAAATTAAGAGTTACATCTTCTCCGAATTTGACCGTTTCCACGAGTTGCACCTCTTACAAATTCTCCATCTATATATTCTAACGAAACTGATAAACCATCAATTTTTGCTTCTACTGTATAAGTTATTTCTTCTTTTTGAATTTCTTTTCTTACTCTTGTATCAAAAAGTCTAAGCTCTTCTATCGAAAAAACATCTTGTAAGCTTTGAAGTGGAACTTCATGTTCTACTTTACTAAATCCTTCTTTTACATGTCCTCCAACTTTTTGAGTTAGAGATTCTTTATCTATTAGTTCTGGAAATTCTTTTTCTAAATTTCTTAATTCTACCATAAGCATGTCGTATTCAAAATCTGTTATTTCTGGGTTATCATCATCATAATATTTTTTTGCATAATATTCTGTCTTTTCTCTTAATTCTCCTACTCTTTTTTTTGCCTCTTTTATATCCATTTGTTTATTTTCCTCCTATAAAAGCTTATCTATCTTTAAATAGGTCTTTTCCCCCTTTTATGTAATCCCATCCCGAAAATATTGTGCTAAATACTGAAATTAACATCATAATACTTGTAATCATATTTATAACAAGCTCTGGGAATGTTAAATTTCCATGTATAAATCCAAAAAATATATTTGTTCCATTTATATTTATAAAAGCAAATATTATTGCTATCATTTGCGTTACTGTTTTTAGTTTTCCCCAATTTGATGCTGCAATAACTTTTCCTCCTTGTTCTACTGCAATTAATCTATATGCAGATACAACAAATTCTCTTGTTAATACTATTATTGGTATCCATGCAGGTAGCATTTGTTTTTCTACTAAAATTAGCATTGCAGCAAGTACTAATATTTTATCTGCAATTGGGTCTAAAAATTTTCCAAAGTTTGTCACTAAATTTTTAGAACGAGCTATTGAGCCATCTAGTTTATCGGTAATTGAAGCAATTATAAATATAAAATTCATTATCCAGAATTGTAGTTCAATTCCAAAAATTTCATTTGTTAGCCCTAAGAATGGAATTATTACCATTACTGGAACAAGGCATATTCTAATAATTGTTAATTTATTTGGTAAATTCATATTATTTTGTTTCTCCTTTTGTTTTTTACTTCTCCTATTATATCTAATATTTCAAAAAAAATAAAGAGGTTTTTGATTAATAAAATTATCCCCCTTTATTTTTTAGATTTTTTTATTTACAATAATTCTTTTCTTATCTCTTCTTCTGTCTTTTCAGACATCCATGCTGGTGCAATATCAAATACTGTCTTTGCTCCAAACTGACCTTCTTTATTCATTCTATATGCTGCTCTTGCAAGTGCAATTAGAACTGAGGCTGTAAATTCTGGGTTTGAATCTAATTTTAACGAGTATTCTATTATCTGCTTATTACCATTTCCAGTTTCTGTGCTATGTATAACAAAACCACCATGTGACATTTTGCTGTGATTTTTCCTTAGTTCATCTTCTGTCACAAAATGAACAGTTGTATCATAATCACTAAAATAGTTTGGCATAGTTTTAATTTCTTCTTCAATAGCTTTTGTATCTGCTTCATCTTCTGCTACTACAAAGCATTCTCTTAAATGTTTTTCCCTTGTTGTTAATTTCGGATATTCTCCATTTCTTACGCTTTCTATCGCCTGTTCTATTGGAATTGTATATTGAATAGCATTTTTTACGCCACTAATACGTCTTATTGCATCAGAATGGCCTTGGCTTACACCCCTTCCCCAAAATGTATATGTTTTACCTTCTGGTAAAATACTATTTGCATAAAGTCTCATTATAGAAAACATTCCAGGGTCCCAACCTCCAGATATTATAGATGTTTTTTTAGAACATTTTGCCTTAACATCAACACTTTCAAAATACTCAGGTATTTTTGCATGTGTATCAAAACTATCAACTGTATTAAAGAACTGTGCTACCTCAGGTACTTGACTAGGTAAATCTGTTGCTGAGCCTCCACACATAATGATAACATCTATTTTGTCTGTCCAATTTTTCATATCATTATAACTTGCTATTTTTACATTAGATAATATTTTTAATTCATTTGGATTTCTTCTTGTAAAAATTGTAGTAAGTTCCATATCTTTAGATTTACCTATTTCTTTTTCAATTCCCTTTCCCAAATTACCATATCCACAAATTGCAACTCTTATTTTTGGTTCCATATTTAATTCCTCCCTACCTGACAAATAAAATTTACCATTTTCCTACAATAATTACTATACTATATATGATTTTAAAAAGCAAGTAAACATTGCAAATTTTTGTTCTTTCTATTTTTTATCAAATAAAGTCTTTACTATTCCCTTATCTATCAGTGTCTCAAATATAGATTTAAGTATTATAATTATTATTGGTCCGAATTAGCATTCCGAATATTCCTATTGCCTTATATCCTGTATACATAGCAATTAGCGTAAATATTGGGTGTATTCCTATTTCGCTACTTACCACTTTGGGCTCTAACAATTGTCTTGCAACTGTGATTATTATATATAAAACCACTAATGCCATTGCAAGATTTATATCTCCTTGCATGCCGTACGATTACAGCCCAAGGCAACATTACCGTTCCTGAGCCAAGTATTGGCAGTGCATCTGAAAATGCTATGAGTAGAGCCATAAGTAGTGGATAACCTACATTTAGTCCAAATATTTCAAAAGCAAATAATCCGTATTAATACTAATATAAAGTTAATTACAATTAATATCACTTGTGCTTTTAAGTATCCTCCCAAAAGTTTTGTAATTTTTCTTATGTTTTTGCTTATTTTTTTTACCCATTCTTTTGGAAAATGATGTTCTATTTGGTCTAATATATATATTCTGTCTGCACAAATAAAATATGTCGCAAGTATAGTTACAACTGTATATATTCCAACTGTTCCAATTGAAGATAGTACTGTAAGCATTGATGTTAAAAATCCTGTTATCCAATTTGATGCTTTATCTAAAAAACTTGCTGCTGAATTTTTTAGCATTGTAACTACTTCTTCTGATATATTTAGCTCTTCAAAATTTAACTTATCTACTAAACCTACTATATGCCCGATATCCTATACTTACATAGTCATTTAACATTTTAAGTAGATTTGCGCCTTCATCAATTAGAACTGCAATTCCCCATACAAGAAGACCTACAATTATTGCAAACACTAATGCCAAGATAATTATTGCGCTTGGTTTTCTTTGTATTTTTGTTTTTCTCGAAAACCATTTTATAATAGGTTCTACCATAATTGCTATAACAAACGCAATCAAAAATGGCATGTAAAATACTGCCATTTTGAAAGCAAGGTATATTCCGCACAAGACTTAAAAGTAATGTAAGTAATCTTTTAGTAACTCTTTTTAAATATCCTATATCTATAACCATTTATTCCTCCACAGTTTGTCCTTCGTTTTTATATTATATTCTTTCAATTTATATATTATTCTATTTAATCATCAAAATCTTCTGTATCATCTAAGTTGATAAGTATGTCTTCTGCTGGTGGGACTTCATTATATTCATATTCAAATGTGTCTGTATTTCTTGTTCTTCCTCTTCTTGGTTTTGTTTTAGTTACGCTTGAAGTAGTTTTCGCCTCTTTTACTTCTTTTGCCTTCTCTTTAATAGGTGCTTCTTTTTCTATTTGTTTTTTAGCTTTTTCATCACATTTTATTTGTATTTGTTTATTAATTAATGCATTTACTTTTTCTATTGCATCTGGCATATAATCTAAAAGTTTATCTACTGCTGAAGAGTGATTTACTGGAAGTAATTTAACATTTCCTGTTTGTACTACTAAAAACGCTATTGGGCTTATATTAACACCTGCTCCACTTCCTCCACCAAAAGGCAATCGATATTGTACTTGTTCTTCCTCCTCTTTTCTTGAGTATTCATTTACTGTCTCTCCTTTAAATTCACTACCTCCTGCTGCAAAACCAAATGACACTTTTGATATTGGAATAATTACTGTATTATTACTCGTCTCTATTGGTTCACCTATTATTGTATTTACATCTACCATATCTTGTATACTATTCATAGCTGTAATCATAAGACCTTCTATTGGATGTTCGTTCATTCTTACTCCTCCTTATCTTTAATAAAATATATATTACATAAATAATATGTACTACTTTTGCACTAATTATACAATTTAGGTTAAATTTTATAGAATTTCCATAATTATACACTGGCATAACTAAAAAGTATTTTTCTTTTGGATTTGATTTTGCAATTATTATACCGAACTACTGATGATATAAATGCTACTAAATATGCTGTTAAAACTACACTTTCTGTTCCAATTTCTAAATTTAAGTTTATATTTTCTAATTCTAATCTTAGCTTTTTTAATATTTTAAATGGATATACAGACTTTACCCTTTTTGCTTCTCTTTCTAAACTTTCTAATCCTGTTTTTTCATTTATCTTTTTGAACAGTTTTTTATTAATTTTAATCTTTGCAATTTTAATTACTCCAAATAAATAAAATTCAAGATATATTAATACTTCTTTTTCTAATTTCTTTAATTTAAATCCATTCTTCACATTTGTTATATTGAATTTTTTTACATTTATTTTTATTTTAGAAAAAGCTAAAAGTAATACTAATGTTATTAAGAGTGTAAAAATTGCACAAAAAAATAGTAAAACTATCTTCATAAGACTTCAACTCTTTTCTTACTTGTAGTTTTACCATTTTTGGTAAATTTATACATATTTATACTAATTTATAACTTGTTTTCTTTTTCTTTCTACTGTTATGTCTCCAAATAGCTCTTCTTGCTCTGTTGTAACTTTACTTCTTCTTGAAAGTTCTAAAAGTCCTGTAAATGCAGTTACCACTTCTGCTTTATTACATTTTGATACAGTATACATTTTATTAAATACTATCTTAGGCTTTTTAAGAAGTGCTCTAAATATTTCTTTTACTTTACTCGTTACTGAATATGTATCTCTAATTGCAATTTTTTCAATATTTTCTGCATTTTTATTTGTTTTTACAGTAAATCTTTCTAATAAATCTTCATATAAATGTACTATAACTTGACCTTCATACATTATATCTAATGTTTGTTTAGGAAGCTCTATTTTTTCTGGCAACCTAAATATTGTATCTGAATATTTATTATATAGCTCTCTTAAAGATGCTGTAATCTCTTTATATTTTTTATACTCGACAATTCTTCTAATTAATTCTTCTTCAGTTAACTCTTCTTCTTCTTGTCCGTCTGTATTTGGAAGTAATCCTTTTGACTTTATAAAAAGAAGTGCAGATGCCATAATAAGAAACTCACTACTTATTGCAAGCTTTTTTCTTTCTAACCCATTTATATATTCTAAATATTGGTCTGTTATTTCATTTAAGTTTATTGCATATATATCCATTTTGTTTTTATCAATTAAATGGCATAATAAGTCTAATGGACCTTCAAAGTTTTCTATTTTTATATTAAGTCTATTTGTTTCTAATGTCAAAACATTTTCCATTTATATGTATCCTTCTTTCTAAAGTACAAAAATATTAATGTTTATATTTTAATCTTCATAATCTTTCAAAACTTTATTTAATGTATCCATATCAAAGCCTTTACTTACTAAGTAGTTTTTTAATTTTTCTGGTTCCATCCCTTTTTTCTTCTGTGCAAGTTTTTTTGCTGAATTTAGTTCATATCGTTCAAGCTCTTCTCTATTTTCATTTAAGTAATCTTCTATATCATCTGCATATATTCCTTTTTCATATACTTTATGTTTTATTTCTCTTATTGACATTAATTTCAAATTCATATATTCATTTATGAGTTTTTTTATATATTCTTTGTCATTAATATATCCGAGCTTCTTTTATATATTCTATTATATCGTCTAGCATATTTTCTTCTACCACATGGCAAAACTTTTTTCTTACTTCACTCTCTGTTCTTTTTTTATACATTATGTATTTCATAACTTGTGTTTTATTTTTATCAAATTCCTCTGGTGTATACATAAGATAATACCTCCAGTATATTTTATCTAAGGTTCCAAAATAGAACCTTAGATTTTATTTTAGATTTATTCTTCTACTTCTGCAAATTCAGAACTTTCATTTTCAGATACTTCTTTATCATCTTTTATATCTTCATTTAATGAGTTTTCAAAGGCTTGTTCCATGTTTTCTCTTATCTTCTTTTCTACTTCTGCCATTATTTCTGGATTATCCATAAGATATTTTTTAACATTTTCTCTACCTTGTCCTATTCTGTCTCCATTATAACTAAACCAAGAACCGCTTTTTACTATTATATCTAATCCTACTGCTATATCTAATATATTTCCTTCTTTCGATATTCCTTTTCCATATAATATATCAAATTCTGCTTCTCTAAATGGTGGTGCAACTTTATTTTTAACTATTTTTACTCTAGCTCTATTTCCTATTACTTCTCCATCTTGTTTGATGTTTTCTACTTTTCTTATATCCATTCTAACTGATGCATAAAATTTAAGAGCTCTTCCTCCTGTTGTTGTCTCAGGGTTTCCAAACATTACTCCTACTTTTTCTCTTAATTGGTTTATAAATATTATAACTGTTTTAGATTTATTTACTGCTCCTGCAAGCTTTCTTAATGCTTGTGACATAAGTCTTGCTTGAAGTCCTATATGTGAATCTCCCATATCTCCATCTATTTCTGCTTTTGGAACTAATGCTGCAACAGAGTCTACAACAATTACATCTAAAGCTCCGCTTCTAATAAGTGATTCTGCAATTTCAAGTGCTTGTTCTCCTGTATCTGGTTGTGAAACGATAAGTTCATTTATATCTACTCCAAGATTTTTTGCATATACTGGATCTAGTGCATGTTCTGCATCAATAAATGCAACTTCTCCATTTTGTTTTTGTGCTTCTGCTATTATATGTAACGCTAATGTTGTTTTTCCTGAACTTTCTGGTCCATATATCTCTATAATTCTTCCGTCTTGGTACTCCCCCTATTCCTAATGCTATATCTAACCCTAATGCTCCTGTTGGTATTGCTTCTACATTCATTGCTTTAAATTCTCCAAGTTTCATAACTGAACCTTTTCCAAATTGTTTTTCTATTTGACCCATTGCCATTTCTAGTGCTTGTTTTTTTTCATTATTTTCTTTTGCCATTTTTATTTCCTCCCATTTATTAAACATGTGTTTGTATTTATTGTATCCTTATTATATTCTTAATATTTTTTTAAGTCAATAGTTTTTTTTAAAAATTTTTCAAATTTTTAATATTATATATTTTTCTAATTTCTCTTACTCCAATTTTCTATACTATAAAACATATTAAACCATGAGCAATTTGTTGGAATACTTAGACTTTTTGTGTATATTATTGTATTTTTACTAAAACACAAACCTATATAAGGTCTTTCTTCTTCATACATATTTTGTAATTTCTCATATTTTTCTTTAAATGTTTTTTCATCTGATATATTATATATATCTTTTAATATTTCAAAGGCTTCATTGTTTTTGTAATTTGCAATGTTATCTTCTCCAAAGTATCTTGTCATATCAGGGCTTATTCCGAACTGTAACTCCTGTAAGAATTATATCATAATTTTTATTTCTTAAATAATTTTCATATGTTCCGGTCATTTGCTCCGAATTATTGTAACTCCGAATTCCAATTTCTTCTAAATTCTTTTTTATAATTTCTGCTGCCTTTACTCTTTCTTCTTTTGATGATTCCACAACTAGATTTACTTTAAGTCTCATTGTATGATACTCTACTTTTTTTTGCCATACGCCATAGCTTAATACCCAGCCACCGTTCTTCTAGTATTTTTTTTGCCTGATTTGCATTATAACTATATTTTTCATTATTTTCATTATATAAATAACTTCCATATTCTAGTGGATGGTCAGCTACACTATATTTTCCATTATATATTGTATTTACAATTTCTTCTTTGTTTATTGCATAGCTTATTGCTTGTCTTACTTCTTTATTAGATAATATTTCGCCCTCACAGTTCATGGCTAAATAATCAAAATTTCTTCCTAGATTTGTTTGAACATTCGAACCTATTGTTCCTATATTATTTTCTATATTTATATTTTGGCTTGTTATTAAATCTAATCCACCTAATTTGTATGCATTATAGACTTCTGCAACTGTTTCATATATTCTAACTGTTATAGTATCTATTCTTAAATCTACATTTTCTATATTCCACCAGTTTTGATTCGTCTTTAGTTCCATTTGTGAGCTGATATCTACTGATTCTAATTTATATTTTCCTGTACCTATTGGTACATTGTTCTTATCTGATATTGTTATATCACTCTCACCAAATACACTCGCATTTATTATTGGGAATGTAAGATTATATTCAAAAAATGGCATTGGATTATACAAATATACTTTAATAAGGTTATCGCTTATTATTTCTATATTTTCTATATTAGATACATTTGACATATATATAGAATTATTTCCTAATTTTTTTATTGTCTCTATTGTAAATTTAACATCTTGCCCTGAAAATTCTGTACCATTATGCCATTTTACATTTTCTCTAAGTTTTACAAAATATGTTTTATCATCTGCTTTTGAAAATTCTAAACCCAAGGCTTTTTCAAGTCTAAAATTATCATTTAAATTAAATAATGGTTCATATATTAATTTTGATATATCTTGTATATTTTGGTTTTTAGATATAATTGGGTTTAGAGTATCAAAATTAGATATTGCTATTCTTATGTTAGAAGTTCCACTTACTATTTCTTTTACATCATTATTTCCTATAACCTCATTTGTTTTTTCTTCTTTGCCATAAAAATAGTATATTAAATATACGCTTATTCCGAATTATTATAGCTATAAATATGTACTTAAAAGCCTTTTTTTTCAATATAATCCTCCCTTACTTTTGTTTTTCATTATTTCATAAACTAATTCCATATTATCATCTTCTGCAACTTTATTTTTTCTAATTGCTCCACATTTTATACATTTAAATACAATTATATATCCCTTTTTTGAATTTACTTCTATATCTACTGGCTTTAATAATCCTTTGCAAGTTTCTTCTCTATCTCCTGGATTTATATCTACATGTTTTGAAAAGAGGCAATAATTACAATGATTTCTACATGAATATCCTAACTTTTTTATAGTCTTTTTGCAATTTTCACATATAAATTCTTCATCTATTTTTGTAAATTTTGCTCCCATTTCTTAATTTCACCTTTCTTCTATTTAATATGTAAATATACTTCCCCCTATAAACTCTCTTATTATAGAACTTTCTGGAATATAATCTATTGGTATTGGTTTAAAATAATTTAAAAGAGTAATTAGTCGTTTTGCTTCTGCATATTCTGGTTCTTCTTTGCTAATTTCTGAAAGTAATGGAAGTGCATATTCTTTTAATACTCCAAGTTCATATACAATTGATGTATTAAACATTACATCTGCTTCTTCTTGATATGGGTATATATACTTCTTTTCTCCTGTTGTTACAGATTTCCATCTTTGAATTGTCTCTTTTGCTGAATATCCTCTATATTTATAATCTCTTACTATCCTTCTTATTATTCTTGTATCTGTTGTTGATATTCTGTTATAGTAATCAATATTTAAGACAGTAAGTGCACTTATGTAAATTTTAAATTTTTTATCACTTGGTATTGCTTGTGTTAATTCTTCATTTAAGCAATGTATTCCTTCAACTACTAAAACTTCATGGTCTTCTAGTTTCATTTTTGTACCATCAAAATTCTTATGACCTGTTGTAAAATCAAATGTTGGTATTTCAACTTCTTCTCCTGCAAGTAGTCTTAGTACATGTTCGTTAAATAATTTTAAGTCTACTGCTTCTATACATTCAAAATCATACTCTCCATTTTCATCTACTGGGTTTTGCTCTCTTTCTACAAAATAGTTATCTACTGATAAAGTTTTTGGCTCTATTCCATTTAGTTTTAGTTGTATTCCAAGTCTTTTTGCAAATGTTGTTTTTCCAGAAGATGAAGGTCCTGCAATTAAAATCATTTTTATTTTTCTGTTACTTGCTATTTTATCTGCTATATCTGATATTTTTTTCTCATGTAATGCTTCTGAAAGTAATATTGTTTCCTTTCCATTATCATCTTCTACACTTTTATTTAATCTATATATTGTATCTAATTTTAGTACTTTATATATTTCTTCATATTCTTCTAGTGCCATTGATAATTTTTTATTATCTTTAAATTCTTTTAATTTTGTAGGGTCTTTTTTGCTAGGATATCTAACCAAAAATCCATTCATATATTTTACAATGTCAAACACTTTCATATACCCTGTTGATACTGGCATAACACCATAAAAATAGTTGTAATATTCACCACAATAGTACAAAGATATAGTTTCTTTAGTTTCAGTATTTATTTGTAATCTTCCTCTTATACTTTGTTCTTTTTCATAAAATAATTTTGCTTCTTCTGGAGTCATTGTAACTTTTTTTATAGCCATGTCTTTATCTATAATTTCTTTCATTTTTTTCTTTATGTTTTCTATTATTTCTTCTGTAATTTCTAAGTTTTCAAATGTACAGAACATAGAATTATCTAATTGATATTTTATTGTAATAAGACTTTTGGGATAAATTTCTCTTATTGCCATCGCCATTACATACATAATACCTCTTACATATACTCTTTTTCCTTCTGTATTTGTATAATCTAAAAGTTCTACTCTTCCATTTGTTTTGGGTATATAATCTAAGCTTTTAATTTCATTATTAAAATTACATGTTATTATTTCTTTTTCTGAATTTTTAATTTCTTCTTTTAAGGCTGATTTTATAGTTTCTCCTTGATTTATCTCAAATTCTCTGTTATTACAAACTATTTTCATGAAATAGCCTCCTTTATTTTTTATTCTTCATCTAATTTTAAAACTGCTAAAAATGCTTCTTGTGGCATTTCTACATTTCCTATTTGTCTCATTTTCTTTTTACCTTTTTTTTGCTTCTCAAGTAACTTCTTCTTTCTTGATATGTCTCCACCATAGCATTTTGCAAGTACATCTTTTCTCATTGCTGAAATAGTTTCCCTTGCAATTATTTTGCCTCCACAAGCTGCTTGTAGTGGTATTGCAAATAGTTGCTTTGGTATTGCAGTCTTTAGCTTTTCTACCATTTTTCTGCCTCTTGTATAAGAACTATCTTTATGCACTATAAATGATAAGGCATCTACTGTTTCATTGTTTACAAGTATATCTAATTTTACTAGCTCTGACCTTCTGTATTCTTTAAACTCATAATCAAATGATGCATATCCTTTTGTTTTTGATTTTAAGATATCAAAGAAATCGTATATTATCTCATTTAAAGGCAATTCATAACAAAGTATTACTCTATTTGCATCTAAGTATTTCATATCTATATATAGTCCACGCCTATTTTGACAAATTTCCATTATTCCACCAACAAATTCTTTTGGTGTTAATATTTCTGCGCTTACAATTGGCTCTTCTATGCACGAAATTTCTTGTGGAACTGGTAAATCTGTTGGATTATATAAATCTATTGTTTCTCCATTTGTTTTATGTACTTTATATATAACAGATGGAGACGTTGTAATTAGTCCCAAATCAAATTCTCTATCTAATCTTTCTTCAATTATTTCTAAATGTAAAAGTCCTAAAAATCCACACCTAAAGCCAAAGCCTAAAGCTGCTGATGTTTCTGGCTCATATTCTAATGCTGCATCATTTAATTTTAACTTTTCTAGTGCAACTTTTAAAAATTCATAATCACTTCCATCCATTGGATATAATCCGCAATAAACCATTGGGTTTACCTTTTTATATCCTGGTAATTTTTCTTTTGCTGGATTTTGATTTAATGTTATGGTATCACCTACATGTATATCTGACAAATTTTTTATACTTGCAGCAATATATCCGAACTTCTCCGTGCTGCAATTTCATCTGCTTGCACATATGTTCCGTGGTTCAAAGTATCCTACTTCTGTAACTGTAAAAATTTTATTTGCAGCCATAAGAAGAATTTCATCTCCTACCTTTACTTTTCCGGTCTACTACTCTAACATGTGCTATTGCACCTTTGTAATTATCATAATATGAATCAAATATTAGGCACTTTGTAGGTTTATTTTCATCTCCTGTTGGAGCTGGAATTTTACTTACTATTTGTTCTAAAACTTCATCTACATTTAATCCAGATTTTGCCGATATACATGGGCTATCACTTGTATCTAATCCGAATTATATCTTCTATTTCTTTTTTTACTTCATCTGGTCTTGCATTCGGAAGATCTACTTTATTTATAACTGGTATTATTTCTAGGTCATTATCAAGGGCTAAGTAAACATTTGCAAGCGTTTGTGCTTCTACACCTTGAGAACTATCTACAACTAAAATTGCACCGGTCACATGCTGCTAAACTTCTTGATACCTCATAATTAAAATCCACATGTCCTGGAGTATCTATTAAATTTAATGTATATTCATGTCCATCTTTTGCTTTATATTTCATTCTAACTGCTTGAGATTTTATGGTAATTCCTCTTTCTTTTTCTAGCTCCATGTTGTCTAGTACTTGAGATTCCATTTCTCTTTCAGATAGTACTCCTGTCATTTCTATTAATCTATCTGCAAGTGTTGATTTTCCATGGTCTATGTGTGCAATTATACTAAAATTTCTTATATAATCTTGTTTTCTTTGCATTTATCATTCTCCTATGAATCATTCTTATTTTATCTTCTAAACTGTTTGCCTTAAAATCTCTTCTAATCTTTCTTGCCTTTTAGTTAAATATAAATATCCAATTAGTCCTTCAAATGCTGTTGCGTACATGTAATCATTTACACTTGTATTTTTAGGTAAATGATGATTTTTTGTATTTCTGGTCCTTCTTACTATATCTTTTTCTTCTTCTGTAAGATTTTCTTCTATTTTCTTTAAATTTTCAGCCTGTGCTAATGCTTTTACATATTTTATACTTTCTAAATGTAGTTTATGTGGTTTTAGCTTTGTATTATTTACTAAGTTTTCTCTTATATATAGCTCATATACAGCATCACCAATATACGCCCATGTAAGAGGTGACATTTCATTTATTCTTTTTTCTACTTCTTCATCCATTTTTATTATTAAATTCTCCTTATATTATCCGAACTGGCGCTTTTTCTAATGTGATTTTTCCAATTTTTGCTTCTCTAAAATCTGTAAGTATAATATTTGAAACTTTTTTTGGGTCTATCTTTCCTCCGCAAAACATAGCATCCTCTATTTTTACCTATCATCTCTAGAATCTCTAAAATTGCTTCACTTTCATTTTCGTTTTCATCTAATAGTTTTTCCACTTCTTCTTTATTTAGCTTATATTTTAAGCATAGCTCACTTGTATAGTATTTTAATAAATATTTTACTAAGAAAAAGGAAATTTCTTCTTTATCTAAAATCTCATCTTTTATTGTTCCTGTAAAAGCTAAATTTAATGCTACCTCATCACTTTCAAATTTTGGCCATAAAACACCGTGGTGTATCTAAAAGTTCTATGTTTTTACTTAAACGTATCCATTGTTTTTGCATTGTTATGCCTGGCTTATTACCAACCTTTAAAGAGTTTTTCTTTGATACTCTATTGATAAAAGAAGATTTTCCGCACATTTGGTATTCCAAGAACTAATACTCTTATTATTTTGCCTATTCTTCCTTTTTCAGCATTTATTTTTTTAGTTTCTTCCATAACTTGTTCTATCTTTTTAATTACTTGGTTTATGCCTTGTCCATTATTGCTATTTACTAAAACTGTTTCTACTCCTTCTTTTTTAAAGTATTCTTGCCATTTTTTTGTTTCTTTATCATCTGCTAAATCAAACTTATTTAGAAGTATTATTTTTTTCTTATTTTTTATTATATTTTTTATATCTGGATTTTGGCTAGAAAAAGGAATACGTGCATCTAATATTTCTATTACAATATCTATTATTTTCATATCTTCTGCTATTTCTCTTTTGGTTTTCGCCATGTGTCCGAGGATACCAGTTTATATTCATTTTCTTCTCCTTGCTTTTATTTATTATCACTTAATAAATAATTACCTTTATCAACATAATCTTGGAATTTCTCCAATTTCCTTATTTTAAGCTTTATACTCACTAAAATAATCTTTACCATATAAATTATGAATATCTTCTGTTCCCATAATTACAACTTTATTGTTTTCTAATCCTAATTCTTTTAATAACTTTTCTAGTTCATATCCTTCTTCCTTTAGAAATTCTATGTCTATTTCAAGGAAAGCTGGAATAGCAGGAAATTTATCTATATCAAAATCTATTTTTCCTAATTCGTATGATATTCTTTTTGATTTTACTTTACTAATTGGATTTAATCCTAATTCATGAAAGAAATCCATAGTTTCTTTTAATCTACTCGTCTTAAATTTTATTCCCTCTTTAATTTCTGGTTTACTTTGATTAATATGCATTGTTACCTTTATATTGCCTTCATCTGTCACTCTAATTAATTTATCATGCTTATCTAAAAATGTTCTTTCTGGAGTATCTAAAGTAATTATGGTACGGTCATCATCATAAACTTTTTTTGCTCCTATTTCGTCTAGTTTTTTTATTAATTGCTCAATATCTACATTCAAAACTTTTATTTCGTGTTCTTTATATTCGTTCATCCTTTTTCCCTCTTTTTAAAATTTATATTGATTCTTATCTGCTCTTTCGTCTAGTTTTCTATCATAGTCTTTATTTTTATAAAACCAGTCTGTTTGCTTATCTATTGGATGTTCTTTTCTATTTCTATCTAAAAGTAAATCAAATAATATAAGTATTGGTAGTACTATTCCTATAAAAGCAAAAAATATATCTATATAGTTTATTTTTGCTCCTGAAACTGCGTAATATATATTCATTCCAAAATATAAACCATTTCCGAATTAAATAAATTATCGCTCCAAATATATTTCTTTTTACTACAAGTATCATTGCTACAAAAGTTAAAAATAGTAGTACTATCTCAAAATTTAAATCTATTGGTGCTGTTACAAAGTCTATTCCTAAATTATAACAAAAAGCAACTATTATTCTAAAAATCCAAAACATTCCCATAAATGTTACATACAAATATGTTGTTAAACTTTTCATATGTTAAATCTCCTTTTTTCTTTTAATATAATATTTATATTTTAACATAAACGAATTTTTTTATCAATAACGCACACAATATTTAAGTAAATATGTATGTAAAGGATGATTTTTAATATGAATCAAATTATATGCACTAGAAAAGCTAATTTAGATTTTAGCATAAAAAGTAAATGTAAGAAGAAAAAGTTTTTTGTTTTGCAACTATTTATTTTAATCATTATAATAATATCTACTATTATTTATTATTTGCATTTTAGATATGATTTATATCAAAAGGAGCAATTCTCCAAAAGTATTTTAGAAAATTTGGAATTAACTAAAATTTATGGTAGTTCTTCTGATTATAATGCTAAACTTTTAAATAGTGAAATATTTTTTTATGAAAATAGTTCTTTTTCTACTATTGGTATCATAGAAATTAGTAAATTAAATATTTCTTATCCAATATTATCCGATATAAATAAAGATTTGCTAAAAATCTCTCCTTGTCGATTTTACCGGACCTATGCCAAATCAAATACGGTAATATGTGTATTGCTGCTCACAACTATAAAAACGAAACTTTTTTTAGTAATATTTCAAGATTAGAAATTGGGGATATTATAAAAATTTACGATAATTCTCGGGATGTTCTTAGAATATGAAGTATATGATGTCTATAAAAGCACACAAGACGATATATCATGCACAAATCAAGAAACTAATTCCTTAAAAGTTATTACTCTTGTTACATGTGATAATTTTGACAATAATAAAAGAGATATTGTCAAAGCGAAAGAAAAATTAAATCAAGGGAAGTAGTTTTAATCTACTCCCCTAATATTTTACTTAAACGTTATAATCTCTAACTTTTTTATAAGTATATATAGCTAGTCCTACACAAGCTGCAATTAATACCCACATAGCAGTATCATTTGCACCTGTTTTTGGTAATGATGTTTGAGATTGATTATTTTGAATACCTGAAATTCCGTTGTTAACGGGTGTAGTAGCTGTATTGTTTCCAGGATTTTGAGTTGTTCCTGTATTGTTTGTGAAATTTGGAATATCTACATATACATCATCAACATTTCCTGTATCTTCTGCTCTAACTGTTGTTGCTATTCCACATATGCAAATAACTGACAATAAAATTAATAATACTTTTTTTAACTTTTTCATAAGAATCTCCTTTGTATTTAAATAGTATATAAATTTCTATATTATTTATACTATACTTTAGTATATTTTGCAATACTTTTTTTGAAATTTTTTCAATTTTTTTCTATTTTTATTTTAATCATTAAAATCATCAAATGAAGATTTTCTTGAAGCAAATCTTCTAGCTTCAGATGCTGCTCCTGCTGCTGTTTTTGCTTTAAATATTGCAAATCCTAATATTCCGAACAGCTAATACTCCACCACCTACTACTGCTACTTTTCCTACTGGAGTTGATAAAAATCCTCCTGTACTACCTTCATCTTGCACTTCTTGTGGTAAGATTACTTGTTCTGTTGTTTTAGTTACAATTACTCTATACTCTACATCTTGCTGTCCTTCTTTTGTAATTTTTATTAGTATTTCATTTTCTCCATCAACTAATTCTTCATTTCCTGTAACTTCAACGTGTACAGATTCATCTTCTATATTTGCTACTGCTATTACATCTACACTATCTTTATTTGTTACATCTACTCTGTATTCAAAAACTTCACTATTAAATTCTGGTATTAATTCTGCATCATCTATTCTAAGATAGCTTAATCTTAAATCTAATATTTGTGGTGTTTCTGGTTCTTGCTGCTCAGGTGTAGTTTGTGTATTTGGAACATTTGGCTGTGTATTTGTTGTGTCTGCTAATCTTCTTATTCTTATAGTATATTTTAAAACAGCTCCATTTGGTCCTGTAACTGTTAATGTTACTGTATTTGTTCCTGTTTTTAATTCTTTTGCTCCTGTTCCTGAAATTTTTGCTCCACTATTGTTTGCTACTGCTGAAATTTGTGTTCTTGAAACATTTGCAGGAACATTTACAGAAAAATCTGTACTTGGACTATTATAAGTTTTTCCTTCAATTGTAATTGATTTAAGTTTTGCTTGTGTTGTATCAGGAGCTTGTGGTTTATCTTGAACTGTTATTGTAACTGTTCTTTTTCCTGTTAGTTCTTCTGTTCCTAATTTATTTGATGCATCAGTTGCTGTAACAGTAATTGTCGCTTTTCCTGCTTTATTTGCTTTAAGAGTAACATTATGAGATCCGTGGTGCAGAAAACCATGGCACAGTTGTACCTTCTATACTTACTACACTTGTATCAGAAGAAGTTATTGAAAACTGGCCTATTGCATCAGTTACATTTAATGTTAAAGTAGTACTTTCCCCTGTAGTCATTGTTGTCTTTCCCGCACTAGCTGAGAAATCAGCGGCTTTAACATTTCCACCTAGCACTATAAGTAGTAGACCTACAAATAAAATTATTAACAAACTTTTTTTCATTATATTCATTTTAATTACTTTTAAATCCTCCTTATTTAATTTATGTAATGAGCTTAGGTTTTACTTAAAGAACTCATTTGTCATCCATCCTTCTGTTCCATCTGATGTTCTTACATGTACCCAATTTGTATTATCCCAAGTAATAACTCTTGTTTCTACTAAAGCCACATATTCATAGCTTAAATATTTTAATATCTTCGCACTCTTACGTGCTCCATCTCTTAATGCAACATCATATGCATCTATATAACGTGCATTAGGGTCTGTTTTATCTATTGTGGTTGGTAATGTACATTTATTACTTGGCATGTTGTTAAATACTGGTATTACAAAGTTTAATGAAGAATCTAATACATTATTTTCTGCATATGTAGTAAATAAGTTTTTTGCTTGTGATGAAGGGTCTTTTATGTTTGTCATATATTGATGTGTATATAAGCTATGTACTCCATTATCAATAACATTAAATTTATAGAAATAGCTTGTATTTTGTCCTATACTTACGTAATTATTAGCCATTAATTTTGCGCCCTCAACTATTGATTTATATTGACTATTCCATCCTTTTTCTTTTGCATATATTAAACCTTTTTCTACTGCACTTTTTCCATCACTACCTTTATCTGAAGCTCCCCAATTGAAGAAATTATAATATCCTTCATATCCTGCATATGTTCCGCTAGTTGAGCCACTTCCATTTCTTCCTACTTCTTGAATTATTTTTATTGCTATACTATATGGACTAATTCCACTTTCTTCGGCTGCTTTAATTATTATATCAGAATATCTCATTGTTGATGTAGTTGTTGTTTGTGTAGAAGTTATTGTTATTGGATATTTATCTGTAATATAACTTTGAATTCTTGCATAATCTGTTGCTTTTACTTTTCCATCTCTATTTACATCTGCTGCCAATTGTTCAATTTCACTTAGTGTTATTGCTTTTTCAATATGGCTTTGAATTCTTGCATAGTCTGTTGCTTTTACTTTTCCATCACCATTTACATCACCTAATACAACCATTTTATATTCTTTATTATATGTTTTATCTCTAAAAGTATACCCTGTCGCAGATAAATCATGAATGCTCATTGACTTTTGCTCTTTATTTTTAACTTCAAAATTTGTCATTCCAACTGCTACTGCAACTTCTACATTTGTTACTCCTGGTGTTATAATTATGCATCCATTTTCTACTTTTGCTACTACTGTTGTATCATGAGTTTCTGTTGATGTAGAAACACTTCTGTCCATAAATGAACCTTTAAGTATATTTTCTACACCTTGTTTATTATGTATATTTCGATTATATGACATTTCCATAAACTGAAATATACCTGTATCACTTAAAAAGTTTCTTGGATCTGCATAGTATTCAATAGCACCTCTTGATGCGCACCAAAATCCTGGGTCTGTTTGATATCCACCAGGAGCCACATATAATGGGTTTGAATCTGGAATAGTATTTTTATTAATTGGTGAACATTCTCCATTTATAAAATCTTGCCAATTTATTCCCGTGTAATATGCAGTAAAAGTCCAATTCTTATATGTGCTTTGAAGTTTTCTTAAATCTTCTTTATAGCTTTCTGGGAAAGCTTCTACACCTGTTCTTGTATATTGTGACACAGCTTTAACGCTACTTGTCATTGCTGTCATATTTAAAATCATAGCTAAAACTATGATAAATATCATTTGTATAATTAAAGTTTTTTGCATTACTCTTTTAGTCTTTTGCATTTTTCCTCCTTTGCTAATTTCTTTAAATTAGCTAATTTTAAACTTCCTTTGATTTATTTTTTCAATATATTTTACAATTATTTTTATCATTTACAGATATAGTATAACATTTCTTGTCGATTTTAGTCAATTACTTTCACACATTTGTAATCAAACTGTAACATTCCCAAAAAGTGCCGATTTTTCAAGAAAAATCAAGTTTTTTACAACAAGCAAAAAAATGTGTAGAAGGCCTTGTTTAATTTGTCTTCCACACATTTTTTGTCTTTGCAGCTACTTTTATTTAGCTAATATTGCTTATTGATTTATTATTCTATTTGCCTCTTCTTCTGTCAAATATTTATACTTAACCATTTTTCGCATTACTTGCCTTTGTCTTTGTTTTGCAAGTTCTGGATTTTTTGTAGGAGCATATACAGATGGTGCATTTGGTATTCCTGCTAGCAATATAGCTTCATAATCTGTCATTTCATTTAGTTCTTTATTAAAATATCCTCTACACGCTTCTTTTGCTGTACTATACCCATCTCCAAAATAGCTTGTATTTAAATATAATTCTAATATTTCATCTTTTTTATAGCTTCTTTCTATTTTAAGTGCCATAAATGCTTCTGCAATTTTTCTTACAATTTTTTTCTCACTAGTAAAATACATATTTTTTGCTAGTTGCTGAGTTATTGTGCTGCCTCCTTCTACGAATTTCATTGCTCTTATGTCATTTATCATTGCTCTATTTATTGCAATTAAATCAAGTCCATTATGTTTATAAAATCTGTGGTCTTCTACTGATATAACTGCATTTGTATATATTTTTGGAAGCTCTTCAAATTTTGTATAGTCTTCTTTTGCTTTTATACTTTCTACCTTTTGAGATAGAGACATTTCTTTTAGTGCATTTTTATACATGCTATATCCCTTTTCTACAAATAATAGGCCTATACTTATTGCAATTAGTATTAGTATTATAACTACTCTTTTAAATATTTTCATTATTATCCTCTACTTTCTTATAATTTTACTTTGATATTTTTCTTTTTATCTAATCTTATTATACTTTGCTTTTATTCTATTTCATATCGATTTACCTTACAATAACATTACATTTTTGTAAAGTTTTTGTATTTCTTAATTATTTATGCTCAAATCTTTCTAAAATACTCTAGCTACAAAATAAAAGAAAGCAAATACTATTTGTATCTACTTTCTTTATTTTATGCTTTTATTTTACTCATCTCTTCCACAGCAATTTTTATATTTCTTCCCGCTTCCACATGGGCAAGGTTCATTTCTTCCGTACTTTTGGAGTGCTATTTACTACTGGCGTTTTTGTTTCACTTTGAGCTACCTTTGGTCCTTCTGAGCTTTCGAAATTTATGCTGTTTAAATTTTCTTGAGCAGCTTTTGTAATTTCTACTGTTTGCTTTCTTTCTACTTCTCCTCTTTTTTCAATATGCAACATAAGCTTTACAACATCTACTTTTATATTTGCAACCATTTCATCAAACATGTCAAATCCTTCAACTCTATATTGGTCTACTGGATTTTTTTGCCCATATGCTCTTAGTCCTATACCATTTTTTAATTCATCCATGCTATCAATATGGTCCATCCATTTTTGGTCAACTACCTTTAACATTACTACTCTTTCAAGTTCTCTTATTTCTGCTTCTCCAATTTCACTTTCTTTGTTTTCGTATGTTTTTATTGCTTCTTCTTTTACTTTATTTATTAAATCGTTTTTGCTTTTCATATTTATATCATTTGAAATGTCCACATTAAATATATTTTTTACTTCTTGTACTAATCCTTCTTTATTTGCATGTTCACCATCTGCTAAATATAATTGGACAACTTCTTCTGCTGTACTATTTATCATAGATGTTATATTATCCTTTAAATTTTGCCCATCTAATACTTCTTTTCTTTGCTTATATATAATCTCTCTTTGTACATTCATTACATCATCATACTGTAATACGTTTTTTCGAATGCTAAAGTTTCTACCCTCTACTCTTTTTTGTGCTCTTTCTACTGCATTTGATATCATTTTTGCTTCTATTGGAATATTTTCATCTGCTCCTAATGTATTATATACATTTGTTATCATGTCTCCACCAAAGATTTTCATCAAATCATCATCAAGTCCTATATAAAATCTTGATTCACCATTATCTCCTTGACGTCCACTTCTTCCTCTTAACTGATTATCAATTCTTCTTGATTCATGTCTTTCTGTACCGATTATTTTTAGTCCGCCTGCTGTTATTACTTTTTCTTTTTCTTCTTTTATTCTTTCATCAAATTTTGCTTTAAACTCTTTAAATGTTTTTCTTGCTTCTAGTATTTCTTCATTATCTGTTTCATTAAATGCTGTTGCTTGCTCTATAAGTTCTTCTGGCATTTTTCTTTTTCTCATTTCTTCAATTGCTAAATACTCAGAATTTCCACCTAACATAATATCTGTACCACGGCCTGCCATGTTTGTTGCAATTGTAACAGCTCCAAATTTACCAGCTTGTGCAATTATTTCTGCTTCTTTTTCATGGAATTTTGCATTTAATACTTCATGTGGTATTCCTTCTTTTTTTAATATGCTGCTAAGCTTTTCAGATTTTTCAATTGATATTGTACCTACCAAAACTGGTTGTCCTTTTTTATGGCTTTCTTTTATTTCTTCTACAATTGCTCTAAATTTTGCGTTTTCATTTTTGTATATTATGTCATTTTGGTCTATTCTTATCATTGGTTTATTTGTTGGTATTGTTATTACGTCTAAGTTATATATTTCTCTAAATTCTTCTTCCTCTGTCATAGCAGTTCCTGTCATTCCAGAAAGTTTTTCATACATTCTAAAGTAATTTTGGAATGTAATTGTTGCAAGTGTTTTTGACTCGTCTGCTATTTTTACATTCTCTTTTGCTTCTATCGCTTGATGTAATCCGTTATTGTATCTTCTTCCATACATTATTCTGCCTGTAAATTCATCTACAATTAATACTTCACCGGTCTTTTACTATATAGTCTATATCTTTTTTCATTACTCCATAAGCACGCAAACTTTGATTTACATGGTGCACTAAATCAGAATTTTCTAAATCATTATAGTTTTCTATATTGAATGCATTTTCTGCTTTCTTTATTCCTTTTGCTGTAAGCGAAGCTGATTTTGCCTTTAAGTCAACAATATAATCATATTTTTCATTATCTTCTGCTTGTTCAAAATCTTTTACATCTTCTTCTACTATTATTTTTGGAGTAAGTTTTTTTACAAAATCATTTGCTTTTTTATATAAATCAGAAGACTTATTAGCTCTTCCTGATATTATAAGTGGTGTCCTTGCTTCATCTATCAAAATACTGTCTATTTCGTCTACTATTGCAAAGCTTAATTCTCTTTGTACCGCTTGGCTTTTATATATAACCATATTATCTCTTAAATAGTCAAATCCAAATTCATTATTTGTTCCATATATTATGTCTGATGCATACGCTCTTTGTTTTTCTTCCGGTCTCATTCCACTTATAACAAGTCCAACAGACATTCCTAAAAATTTATATAATTTTCCCATCCATTCACTATCACGTTTTGCTAGGTAATCATTTACAGTTATAATATGTACTCCCTTACCTGTCAAAGCATTCAAATATGCAGGAAGTGTTGCAACTAAAGTTTTTCCTTCTCCTGTTTTCATTTCTGCAATTCTTCCTTGGTGTAATATTATTCCTCCGAATTAACTGTACATCAAAATGCCTCATTCCAAGTACTCTTTTTGAGGCCTCACGAACTACTGCAAAAGCTTCTGGAAGTAAATCGTCTAAAGTTTCTCCATCTTGAAATCTTACTTTAAAATCTGCTGTTTTGGCTTTTAACTGTGTATCTGTTAATTTTGAAATTTCTTCTTCCAAACTATTTATTTTTTCTACTATTGGCATTACCCTTTTTACTTCTTTTTCTGAATAATCGCCAAATATTTTTTTGAATATTCCCATTCTTTTTGTCTCTCCTATCTCTTACTAATGTTTTATATATTATCACTTTTTCCCTAGTTTTACAATAGAAAAAAAAAATTTTTATTTTTTATGCAATTTCAATTGGTATTTTAAATAATAAATTGATAGAACTATTGTTATTACTAGCAACATAGCTGACACACTTATTATTCCTATATTTATATAGTTTATTTCCTCTTTAGTATTAGTTTCGGTTACTGTTATTGTACCTATTACATTTTCTGTATTATTTTGTGATGGAGTCTTTTCTACATTTTCTGTATTAGTATCTCCTCTATGCTTTTCTCCACTTTCGTTAGTTGGATTTTCTATTTTATTTGATTCTTCATTTTTTACTTGTTCCTTTTCTCCTTGTTCTAATTTTACTTGCTCTTTTCCATTTCTTTCTTCTAAGAATATATTTCTTATTCCTATTACAAATGTTATTACAAATAAACTTAAACTTCCCAAAAGCAATTTTAATGTATGAATTGCTTTATAATATCGCCATTTTACAGTATTTGTAGGTTCATTTATCAATTTTCCAATTTCCCTAAATGATAAACCTGATAATATTTTTAATGAAACTATCTCTTTTTCTTTTTCATTTAGTTTACTAATAATTCTATTATATTTTTCTTTATCAATTATATCTTCAATATCATTTTTTTCATTTTCAATATCATAAACTTTTTCTAATTCTACTTTTTCATTTTTCTTTCTAAGATATGATATAGATTCATTTTTTGTAACCGAATAAATCCAGCTTGCTTCATTTTTATTTGGAAGCTTTTCTCTTTCTAATCCATATATTTTCGAAAACACAGTTTGCATTACATCTTCTGAATCTTCTTTATTTTTTAATATGCTAAATGAAATTCCATATACAATTCTGTTATACTTTTCATATAGCTTATTAAAACTAGTTTCCTCATTTTCTTTTAATCCTACAAATATTTCTTTTATTTCTTTTTCATTTATTTTTTTCATATTATTACCCTTATTATTATACTTAATGCTCCTATTATACCATATATTAACTATGTTGCAATTTTTTTATATAAATTTGTTAAAAAAATTGGAAATAATATTGACAGAAGTAAAAAAAAATATTATAATTAATTTCGTTGTAAGTTCATACAACATAATATTAGGGTAGGTGGCCGAGTGGCTAAAGGCGGCAGACTGTAAATCTGTTCTCATTTGAGTACGATGGTTCGAATCCATCCCTGCCCACCAAAATAAGAGTAGTCAAAGACTACTCTTTTTGTTGCTAAATGAACTTTTGAGTACGGTTACAAAAAGTTCAGAAACAAAAATTTAAAATCCGGTAAAGCACATTGCACTTTGCCGGATTAGTGTTTACTTTTTAGTCTTAGGCCTAAAATCAAGGTGACCTGTCTTAGGATTTATGAAATAAGTAAACATCTCCACGTCTTGTTTTTCAAATGCTTCTTCGTCAAAAGTGCGTTCATAACCTGGACTCTGATAAAAAGCACCATGAATAATTCCCTTTGATTCATATGTTGTCATTTTTTACCCTCCGTAATTTACGGTTAACAGTTTCATTAACAATTATAGTAAATTTTATGTTAATCGTAAAGAAGAGCACAATGTTTTTTTATTACTTTTTGCGAAACACCTGATTTTCTATAAATAATTTGGTTGATATTTGTATTAACTGAACTTTTTGGAACCGTGCCCAAAAGTTCGCAGTTTATAATACTAATGCTTTTTTATGACAGAAATTTGAACATTTGCCACACTTTATACATTTTTCATGGTCTATTTTAGGTGCTTCAAAGTCCTTTTGACTTAATGCTCCAACTGGACAAACATTTACCGCTGGACATTTATGATTTTGAGGACAATTCTCTATTATTATTTTTAGTTTTTTTTCCATACCTATTTCCTCTCTTATTATATTTCACTTATAATAATTCATTTATCATTTTAACAAGTTCAACTTTTGAACAAAGCCCAACACTTATGTTCAATATTTTTCCATTTTTTAAAAATATAAGAGTTGGTATACTTGTTACACTGTATTTTAGTGCTAAATCTTGATTTTCGTCTACATTTACTTTGCAAACTTTAACACTATTTGAATATTCATTTGCTATTTCTGAAATAATTGGAGATAGCATTTTACATGGTCCACACCAAGTTGCAAAAAAATCAATTAAGACTAATTTTTCAGTATTAATTACTTCTTCATTAAAATTACTTGAATTTAAAATTATTTCACTCATTTATTTTTCCTCCATTTTAATCAATAGTTTTATAATAAAGCATACAATGACAGTATCCCTCAAAATTAGGATCTTTAATCTGATTTTTAAATTCTTTGCACATACATCTGGTATCATCTGATTTCTCAGTTCTACATGGACAATATCCACCTGTTTTTTTTAGTCCTTCTTTTATAGTTTCTACAATTTCTTTGTTAGGATTTAGTTTTATCGACAATATTCTCTCCTCCTTTAGCTTTATTATATTATATTACTTTTTTTATTCTTGTATGACTGAACTTTTGGGGGCGGTTCCAAAAAGTTCACATTATGATTACTCTCAAAATTTGACTTTGTATTTATTCTTCTCTTTCTCTATTAAATGCCTCGTCAGCATAGCTATTATAACTTTTAAAGTCTTTTCATTTTTTTAATTAATAATAAAAAGAATTATAGTTATAACTAATATGATACAAGGTATTCCTAATATTAATAAACATAGTAAATATTTAATCCACTGATATTTTTTATCACTATTATCATTTTCTTCAGTTTCTTCTAGTTCTTGAATCCCCTCTTCTAATAAATTAGCATTAGATAAAACAGTTGATATAAGTTCCAATGCTTTTTCGTAACACTCTTCATTCACAAAAATTTTTTTATCTTGAATAGATTGTCCGAAATATATATTCATATATGAACCACTGCCATAATCTTTTCTAAGAAATGGTATATTATTATCACTTAATATAGAGCAAACTTGATTTATTTCATTCTCATTAGAACTAGAAAATATTTCTATCTCATTATGATTTTGTTTTTGTTCCATTTTCCTCCACTAATTAATATAATCTTTCCAAAAATACATTTCTATTATACAATACTATAAAGAGAAAAACAAGAAATACTATAAATTTAAATTATTATCTTGATAAAAATGTAAAATTTAACAAAATTTTTGTTAGATAAACTTTTGGAACTGTCCCCAAAAGTTTTTTTTACCTTTCTCGCCTTAATATACCAGATATAATTTTTTAAATTTGTACAAACTAGACTTAAATGTGATTTTATTAAATTCATATTTGAAAATTTTTATTATAGGAGTGATAAATATGAAAAGAAAATTTTTATTAGTTATTTTACTAAGCTTTGCCTTCCTTTCTCTTTTTACAATTTGTAGTGCTGTAAAAGCTGCAGAGCCAAGCTATAATCCTGATGATGGATATGTTTTAAATGGTTCTCAGAAGTGTTTTTTTGCAAATGGTAATGAACTTAGTATTACTGCAAGAGATGATGGACAAAGTGGTGCAACTATTTTTTGGAATGATGGTACAAGTCATGTAGATGTTCCAAGCGATATAAGCGTATTTGGTGGTGGTCACGCCGATACTACAACTTATGAAAAAACTAAAATTACTATGAATGGTGGTACTGTTAAAAATTTATTTGGTGGTGGTTTACATGAAAGCTATGTTACTAATTCAGAAGTTATTGTAAATGATGGTACTATTACAAATAGCCTTGTTGGTGGTGGTGCAAATATTTTTGCAGGTAGCGATGGTTGTCTTCCTCAAAATACAAATTTTTCTGAATCTAAGACTAGAGTTGTAAACGCAACTGTAACTATTAATAATGGTTCTGCTCACAATGTATTTGGCGGTGGTGAAGGTTATGGTTACACTGAAAATGCCAAAATCAATATTAATGGTGGATCTTTTGACTATGTAACCGCTGGTGGTTCTAATGGTTATACTGGAGCTTCACACGTTGAAATTACAAGTGGAGTGGTAGATTTACTTCAAAGTGTTAACCGTGGAAATATGGCTTCTGCCAATATGGAAGTTTTAGGTGGTACTGTTAACAAACTTTATGTAGGTGGAGAAAATGATGCTAGTGTTACAGGAACTATTGAAAATGTTGTTCTTGAAGTTGAAGGCGGAAGTACTGTAAATAACTTGTATATTGGTACAAGTGGTGGAAATCCAATTACAAAAGATACTTCTACTAATGTAGATGTAGATATATATCTTGGTGCAACTGTGCATTTTGCAAACGAGAGTGAATTTGAAGGTATCTCTGTTACTCAATTTGTTCTTATTTCAATTAATGATGTAAGATATGAATTAGAAACTGGAAAAACTTTAGCTGATTTAGCTGAACTTTCAAATATAAAAAATGTAGAAGGAAAAAATTTTGTTAAATTTGTAATAAAAGATACTGATGAAGTATTTGATGAAACAACAGTTATAAATAGCGATATATCTCTTACTGCTGTGTATGAAAATAAACCTGCAACTCCTCCTTCAGCTCCTACTGATAATTCTCCTGAAACAGGTGAAAATAATATATATGATATTTTAGTTTTCGGAATTATGATTTGTTCTTTACTTGGAATTGGAATTATAGGTAAATTAAAAAAATAATATTGGACTAAGCAATATAAATGAAAAAACCGCATTACAGATTAGTTTGTACTACGGTTTTTTCTTTATTCAGTTTTAGAATAACCATATCAGTATCAACAAAATTATTATTACTGATAAAAGCGCCTTAGCAGCTGATTTTCTCATTCCAAATCCCATAAATGTATTTATAATTACTTCATACATAAAGTCGAATATCGGCTTGAAAATCGCCCTTCCAATCCGCCAAAAAACAAATATGACTAAACAAACTATTATTATACCCCACATTTGTTTTTACCTCCTGCTGTATTTTATGTTAATCATTATATCATATAAATTATTTCTTGTAAAGTTAAATTAGGTCACTTTCATGGTTATTTCATCAAATATTTGCTTTTTTTCTTTACTATATTTTTAATTTGTGATATAAATATATAATAGATAAATTTATTTTAAAGAAAGGCAACAATTTATGGACTCTAATGATAGAAAAAAATTAGTTACAATATTAGTTCCAGCATATAATGAACATGAGGTTATACCTCTTTTATATGATAGGCTTTTGAAACTTATGGAAAGCCAAAGCCAATATGATTTTGAAATACTATTTGTTAATGATGGTAGTAAAGATGATACTTTAGATTTAATTAGGTTCTTAAGAAAAAAAGATTCTAGAGTAAACTATGTAAATTTATCAAGAAACTATGGTAAAGAAATTGCCATGGTTGCTGGTTTTGATTATTTAAAAGGCGACTGTTTAGTTATAATTGATGCAGACCTTCAAGATCCTCCTGAACTTATCCCTGAAATGCTTAAATATTGGGAAGAAGGTTATGATGATGTTTATGCAAGACGTAGAACTAGAAAAGGTGAAAGTCCTTTGAAAAAGCTTACTTCTTGGGGATTTTATAGAACTTTGCAAAGTATGACAAATATAGAAATTCAAAAGGATACTGGAGATTTTAGGCTTCTTGATAGACGTTGTGTTGAAGCTATAAAATCTTTAAGAGAATCACAAAGATATACTAAAGGCCTTTATAGTTGGATAGGATATAATAAAAAAGAAATTTTATATGATAGAGACCCTAGAGCTGCTGGTAAAACAAAATGGAATTATAGAAAGCTTTTAAACCTATCAATAGACGGAATAACATCATTTACAACTTCTCCTCTACGTTGGGCTGCTATTGTTCGGAATTCTAGTTTCATGTGTTCGGCTTTATTTATATGCTTAAAATAATTTTAAAAACTCTAATCTATGGCGTTGATGTTTCTGGATACGCTTCAATGATGGTTGTTATACTATTTCTTCGGAGGAATTCAGCTTATATTTTTAGGTCTCATTGGAGAATATTTAGGTAGAGCTTTTTATGAAGTTAAAGGTAGACCTCTTTATTTTGTAGATACTTATAATGAAGAAAAAGAAACTAATATGAAAGGATAAATCTATGTCTGCTTTTGTTTTGAAATTAATTGCAATTTTTGCTATGACATGTGACCATGTTTCTTATTTAATTTTTGGTACATCTTCTTTTCTAAATTACATTGGAAGATTTGCTTTTCCAATTTTTGCTTATCAAATATCAGAAGGATATATACATACAAGTAACCTTAAAAAATATTTTTTAAGGTTATTTATATTTGCATTAATTTCACAAATTCCTTTTATGCTGTTTTTATCTATGTTTTCTAATCCGCTTCGCCTAAATATCTTCTTTACCTTACTATTTGGACTTGGTGCAATTACTATTTATGATAATTTAGATAAGTTAGAATACAAGAATAACATTTTTCATAGACTATATCAAGGTTTAGGTATCTTAGCCGTTTTTTCTATTTCATATATATCTTCTGTACTAAAATCTGATTATGGATATTTTGGAGTCTTAATTATCTTTTCATTCTTCTTATTTAAAAACCATAAATTTTTGAATAATATTTCCTATATTATTTTAGTTTTAATATATTACTTAAAAAATTTACTTTATTCTTCAACTAACTTTTATCTAATTCTTATGATTTGTACAATAATTCCTATTTTCCTTATTAACCTTTACAATAATAAAAAGGGAAAAGATACAAAATACTTTTTATATCTTTTCTATCCTTTACATCTATTAATTATCTATGCTATTTATATGTTAATTAACTTATAATGAATAATTTATTCCGCTTAGCAACTATATTTTTCATATTATCAATTAATTCATCTATTTCTTTTGGTGTTACTATCATGTTATAGTCTCCGTGGGTTTAGCGCTTCTTTTATATCCTCATAGTTATCTTTATCTTGTAATTCATTTAGGTAATCATTTGACCTTGCCTCATTTTGCAATTTATTTATGAATAAATCAAGTGCTTCATTTACCATTACTGCACTTTCTACAACTGTTGGAACTCCGAATTGCAATTACTGGTATTCCTAAAGTATCTATACTTAATTCTTTTCTTGTATTTCCTACGCCTGCTCCTGGAACTATTCCTGTGTCTGAAATTTGAATTGTGCTGCTTATTCTCTCCATACTTCTTGATGCTAGTGCATCTATTACAATTAATATCTTAGGTTTTACTTTATCTACTATCCCCTCTAATATTTCTAATGTTTCAATTCCTGTTGTCCCAAGTACACCTGGCGATATTGCACTTATCCCGCCTTGTTCCTTCTTCTACATATTCTGGAAGATATTTTATAATATGTCTTGTTACCTCGATATTTGCAATTACTTTTGGTCCGAAGTGAATCTGGCGTTACATATTCATTGCCAAGACCTACAACTAATGCTTCTCCCATTTTATCTACATGCATATTTACTAGCTCTTTTAATTCATAGGCTAAAGTATTTGCTGCTTCTTCAATTTCTTCTTCTGTTGCTATTTTAAGTTTTTTAATATCTATTGTAACATATGTTCCGCATTGGTTTTCCTATTAGATTTTCGCCCTCTTTGTTTGTAACTTTTACTTTTGATATTTTTATCTTTTCTCCTTTATCTATTTCTTCTACTTCTATGCCATCTACTTTTTCTTTATTTAACCTTTGTAGTAATTCTCGCCTTTCTAGTGCTAAGTCAGTTCTAAAATTATACATAAATAAACCCTTCTTTCTTTTTAATTAGTATTAAAAAGAAAGAAGGGTTTTATTCATTTTTGTATAATTTTTTTAACTACAATAATTACAAAGAATAGTTTCTACCCCGACATTTACATCAATTAGCCCTATTTTATAGTTCATATCTAAACTTATCATATCATCTAAAATATTTCTTAAATCTTTTTGGCTAAAGTATTTAGCTTGCGTTTTATATTTATTTATTAAAAAAGTTTGATTTGGTTTTAAATTAAGACTGCTTGCTAAATCTTTTCCATATTTTTCACTAAGTTTTACTATATATAGTTTTTTAAAATGATTATACATAGTAATTAAAATCTTTTGCATAGGTTCTTTTTGATATAAAAGTTCTTCTAAAATCTCAAGAGATTTTCCTATATCTTTTTTTCCGAAGATTATCTGTTAAATCAAATATATTGCTATCTAGGGTTTTTATTGCAAGAGACTTTACACTTTTTTTAGTAACAGTTCCTCCATCTCCTGCATATTCTATAAGTTTTCTTATTTCATTAATTAGCTCTTGCATACTTGTTCCTGATGTTTCTATTAGCTCTTTTATAACTCCACTTTCTGTTTTTACATTATAGGCTTCACATATTGCTTCTAATCTTTTTTCTATTTGAAAAGGTTTTTGGAACTCAAAATTACATAGTACCCCGGCCTATTTCTTCTACTGTTTTCGTGATATTTAATTTTTCTACTGACTCTTCTTCAAATACAATTACTAAACTTTTCTTTACTTCTTCTATATTTTCTTTTAAATATTTTTCTAAACTATCTCTTAGCTCTTTTAATCCAGTTACTTTCTTTTTTGTTTCTTTTCTTAGTATTCCTGAATTTTTTATAACTATCATTTTCTTTTCATAGCCAAAAGGAGGTGTTTGTATCTCTGGCATAAGAACATTTATAACTGTTTCTTCATCTAGTTCTATATAGTTTATCCCGAGCTACTTTTTCTCCAAATAGCTTTTTTATTTTTTTTGCTGTTGTTTCAAGCAAATATGTTTCCTCTCCATATAAAACATATAGAAAATTTAATTTTCCTTCTTTTAGTTCTTTATCTAAAGCTTCACTTGTCATCTAGTCCTCCTAATAATTTTTTAAGAAATATTTTAAATTACAATTTTTCAGAAAATTTTGCTGAATGTGCATGGCAAATTGCAATTGCCATACTATCTGTTGTATCATCCAATTTTGGAAGTTCTTCTACTTTTAATATTGTTTTTACCATTTTTTGTACTTGCATTTTATCTGCCCTTCCGTATCCTACTACTGCCTGTTTTACCTGAAGTGGTGTGTATTCGTATGTTGGTATTCCTCTTTGACAACCGCACAACAAGTATTACCCCTCTTGCTTGTGCAACATTTATAGCTGTTTTTGCATTATTATTGAAAAATAGCTCCTCTACTGATATTGCATCTGGCATGTATTTATCTATTATTAAGTTTAAATCATTAAATATCTCATTTAATCTAAGTGGAAATGACATTTTAGCAGGAGTTTTTATTGCTCCACTTGCGATTAATTTAAAACTATTTCCTATATAATCTATTATACTATATCCTGTTATTCCATAACCTGGGTCTATTCCTAATATTCGCATTTGTCTTTCTCCTATTATTAAAAATGAATAGCCAAAGAAGAATATTCTTTGGCGTATAGTTCAGGAGCAGCGGACGGCGGGACGCCGCCCCTACATTTACTTAAAGCAAGCCATTGCAAGGTTTATTTTCTTAGAATGATTCTAAATATTTCTGCAACACTCCAGCCCTGAGCGGTTGTTCCTTTTCCTGAATACGGTGCTTTTGTGTCATATATTTCTGATATACTTCCAATTGCGCCATCTCTATCCATTGCTTCTAAGAAAGTTTTTTCTGTTTTCTCACATAATTTTTCAATTTTCTCTGATATTTTTTGCTTTTTTAGTTTTCCTTTTTCTGCGTTTAACATATTTTTAAGCGCATTATAATATAATCCCAGAAGCCATGGCCAAACTGGTCCTTGATGATAACTTGCATCTCGTTTAAATGGGTCTCCTTCGTAAGTTTCTATATAATTTTCTTCTCCTTTTGCAAGTGTTCTTAGTCCATAATCTGTTAGTAATTTTTTTTCAGTAACATTTATTATATTTTCAGCAATTTCACTAGATGGGTCTATAACTTGAAAACTTAATGATAGGCTAAACAACTGATTTGGTCTTATTTTGCTATCTCCTATTACATCATATAAACATTTTCTTCTTTTATTATAGAATTTATTATTAAATGAAATCTTTGTATCTTCTGCCATTTCTTTATATATATTTGATTCTTCTTTACTTTCACAAATTCCAGAAAATTCTTGCATAACTTTTAGTGCATTATACCAAAGTGCATTTATTTCAACTGCTTTTCCGATTTCTTGG
>CANSWM010000005.1 GCA_947650745.1 uncultured Clostridium sp.
TTTGCCTAATATAAACTTAATCAAAAAGTGTCTAACTTTTTGGGTTCAGTTCATTTTCTAGCTTCATAGCTTTTTTATCTATTTTTACTTAACTCCGTTAATGTGTCAAAATGCTCCGTCCCTTTTGACACATTAATTAAAAAATTCATTAAATTCTTCTTCTGTTATTGTCTCTTTTTGCATTAGTCTTTCTGCTACTGCGTCTAGTTTATCTCTATTTGCATTTAGAATTTGTTTTGCTCTTGCGTATGATAAATCCATAAGTTCTCTTATTTCTTTTCCAACCTCATCTTCTATATCTCTTCCATAGAATTCGAGTTCTCTTACATCATCTACTTGTAATGATATTGGACCTATTTTTTTGCTCATTCCATATAAAATTATCATATCTCTTGCTGTTTTTGTTGCAACTTCTAAATCGTTACTTGCTCCTGTTGAAATGTCATCTAAGGCTATTTCTTCTGCTGCTCTTCCACCTAGTAGTGAAACTAGTTTTTCTTCTAATTCTGTTTTAGATATATAGAATTTATCTTCGTTTGTTTTATACATTGTATAGCCACCTGCTACACCTCTTGGTATTATTGATATTTCTTTTACATCTAAAACTGTTTCTAAATATTTCCCAACTATTGCATGTCCTGCTTCATGATATGCTGTTAACTTCTTATCTTTTTCTGATATTACTCTACTTGTTTTTTGAAGTCCTACTGTAACTTTTTTTACTGCTTCTTCTAAGTCTACTTTCTTTATGTCTTCATGTTTATTTACTGTTGCAATTATTGCAGCTTCATTTAAAATATTTGAAAGTTCTGCACCAGTAAATCCGGCTGTATCTTCTGCAACTGTTTTTAAGCTTATTTCATCTGATAATTTCTTTTCTTTACTATATATTTTTAATATTTCTTCTCTTCCTCTTAAATCTGGTGGTGCAATTGTTATTTGTCTATCAAATCTTCCGAGGTCTTAAAAGGGCTTTATCTAGCATTTCTGGTCTGTTTGTTGCAGCAAGTACTATTATTGTATCATTTTTTTCAAATCCATCCATTTCAACTAATAGTTGGTTTAGTGTTTGATTATTTTCAGATTCAGCGCCGCTATTACTTGTTCTTCTTGAGCCTATTGCATCTATTTCATCTATAAATATTATACATGGTGCAAGTTTTCTTGCTTTTTCAAATAATTTTCTTACTCTTGAAGCTCCAAGTCCTGCAAACATTTCTATAAATTCTGAACCACTCATAGATATAAATGGAACTCCTGCTTCTCCTGCTATTGCTCTTGCAATTAAAGTTTTACCTGTTCCTGGTTTACCACAAAGTAATACTCCTTTTGGAATTTTTGCTCCCATTTTTAAGAATCTATCTGGTTCTTTTAGAAAGTCTACAATTTCTATCATTTCTTGCTTTTCTTCAGATAATCCTGCCACATCATCAAATGTTACATCACTTTTATTTTCTACGCCATCATATACTTTTCCTTTGTCTCCTAGACCTTGCATTTTAAATATCATTATTACAATTACAATCATAAGACCTGTTGATATAAGTGATAAAAAGTTTGCTCTAATTCCTGCAAGTACTCCGCTTTCTTTTTGTTCTAAGTTAATTTGTATACCATCTGCTGATTTTTGATGTACATATTCAATAAATGCTTGAGTATTTGGAATAATTACTTTCTCAGTATCTTCTTCCTCTTCTCTATCTGTATATGTTACTTTTAGTGTTGTGCTTCCAACTCTCATTTCAATTTTTTCAACTTTGCCATTTTCAATGTCTTGTAATAATTCTGTATATGCTACATTTTTGTTTTCTTCTTTATTTTGTGTCATAAGATATATACAAAATGCGGCTGCAATAACTGTAACTATTGCTAAAATTACTAATATAATTGTACCGTTATTTTTATTTTTTCCTTGCTTGTTACTTTTATTTTTCATTTTAACTTTATACTCCCTTTCTATGCATTAGAACCTTCTGGCGTTTCTCCCTTGTCATCTTCTTTCTCTTTTTCTTTTTCATCATTTCCTTTATTTTCTTCTTTTGGTTCTTTTTCTTCTCTATCAAGATTTTCTTCTTTTGCTGCTTTATTTTGTATTTCTTTAAGCCTTATTAACTGTATTTTCTGATTTATTATTTCTGTTTTAATCATAAGTATTGCCACTACCACATATATATATGAAATGCTTGTATACATCCACTGGAAATATTGTATTTCAAATCCTGTAAAAATATTTACAATTATATATATCATATTAAGTATTAATGGTAATGTTATAGCATGTATTCCAATATTGAATGTTGCTTTGTATTTAAGCCTTATTTTCATTATTCTTGCAAAAAGATATCCAAGTGCTCCTAAGATTACTGCATCTACTAAATTAGAAACAATATATACAACAATTAAATATATAAACATTGTAATAAAAAATACTATATTGAAATACATTAAGTTTCTTCCATCTAGTAGACTTATAAATGCTTCTTTGTCTTTTATATCAAAACTAAAAATATTTGAATAATATACCTCTTCCTGACTTGTTAAAGTTTTACTTTCTATTACCATTCTATCAGATAAGAGCAATATCCCTGTTCCATATGCTTTTATTTTTTGCATATATTCGTCTTTATTTGGATTTTCAGAAGTATCTACTATTATTACTGGCAAAATACTATTTTCATCTGCCACTATTATTTCTCCATTTGATACAACTTCTAGCTTTCCATCTTCAATTTTAATTTTTTCTACATTTTCATTTATATAATCTCTAACACTTTCTATTGCTAAATCAAATTTATATGTATAAGCAAATGATATAATTATTACAAAAAACATTGTTAAAATTAGAATATATTTTATGGCCTTTGTAACTCTATCTGCTGCAAATTCTTCATATCCTTCAAAATCTTTTATACTTGTCCATACTTTTTTAAAGAAATTCTTTTCCTTTGGTTCCACTTTTTTTATTTCACCCTTTCTATGCTAGCTCCACATTTTGAGTCTTTTATAATATACCCTTTTTCTTTTATAATATCCCTAAGTTTGTCTGATAACTCCCAATTTTTTTCTTCTCTTGCTTTATCTCTTTCTTCTACAAGTTTTTGTATTTCTTCTGGTATATCTTCTTTTGCTTCTTGCTTTTTATCAATTTTAATTCCCAAAACTTTATCAAATTTCAATAACAAATCAGCTATTTGTTTTGATTTTATTGGGTATTTTATTACATCCCAAACCACACTCATTGCAACTGGCATATTTAAATCATCATTTATTGCTTTATGAAACTTTTCTTCAAATTCTTTTATTTTGTCTTTATCTACCATATCTGTTCCACATATGTGTTTTTGATATCCTTCTCTTAATCTTACAAGTGATGTATTTGCAGAAATTGCCCCTTCAAATGTAAAGTTTAATTTATTTCTGTAATGAGAAGAAAAGCAAAATAGTTTATATGCAATTGGGTCTATTCCTTTTTGTTCTAAAGTGTCTATTGTATAAATATTTCCTAAACTCTTTGACATTTTTCCACCATCAATTGTTAAGAAATTACAATGCATCCAAAACCTTGCAGGGACTTTTCCGCATCTTCCTTTGCTTTGTGCTATTTCATTTTCATGGTGTGTAGGTATATGGTCAATTCCTCCTGTATGTATATCAAATTCTTCTCCTAAATATTTACTACTCATTGCAGAGCATTCTATATGCCATCCAGGGTAGCTAAGTCCCCATGGGCTATCCCATTTCATTAAGTGTTTTTCTGGCGCTTTAATCCATATTGCAAAATCTTCTGGATTTTTCTTTTCCTTATCTACTTCTACTCTAGCTCCTGCAATTTGTTCATCTACTTTTCTTTCTTGTAATATAGGATATTTATCTAGTTTTGAAATATCAAAATATATTCCTTTTGATGTTTCATATCCATATCCTCTTTTTACTATATCTGATACATATTCTATCATTTCATTTATATGGTCTGTGGCCTTACATATAATTTCGGGTTTATCTATATTTAATTTTTCAAAGTCTCTTAAAAATATATTTGTATAAAATGCTGCTATTTCATATGGGTCTTTGTTTTCTTTTCTTGCAGCTTTAGCTATTTTATCTTCACCTTCGTCTGCATCTGATTCTAAGTGTCCTACATCTGTTATATTCATTGCATGTTTTAAAGTGTACCCATTATATTTAAGTACTCTTCTTAAGGTATCCATAAATACATAAGCTCTAAAATTTCCTATATGTGCAAAACTATATACCGTAGGTCCACAAGAATAAATTCTTGTAACATCGTTTATTGGGGTAAAAGTTTCTTTTTCTCTTGTAATAGTATTATATAATTTAAGTTCCAAATTTTATTACCTCCATTTAACTTTATTCTAATGGGAGATTTTACTCCCATTAGTTTTAACGATTAGTACTTGTATTTGTCATATTATTTACGGTATTATTTGTAGCACCACTATTATTTGTATTATTCTTATTTGTGTTTGTATTTGTTACATTATTTATAACATTATTATTTATAGTGTTTCCATTTGTTACATTATTTACATCTTCTGGTTCTTGAACAACTGGTTTTTTACATTCTTCACAAACTTCAATAGGTGCCATATATTTTGCGTCTTGTGCTGATTTCCAGTTTTGGTTTGTTTCGCTATCTGGTCTTGTTATAAATACTTTTGCTGTTTTGTCTGTACAATTTTCTGTTGCAAGTTTCCCTGTTTTGTTGCATATTTCTATTTTTTTATGAATATTACATGTTTCACTTGGAACTGTACCTGCTTTAAAATATTCAGAATAAGCTTTATTTCCTTCTGGGTCTTGCCTACATTCATCTGTTGCAAGTTTGCCTGATGTACTACATACAACTGCTGTTGTAATTCCACTTGGTCTATCCCATCCCTTACTTGGAAGTCCTGTATGTACTTTAGACATTATTGCTTGATATAGCCTTGCACATAATCCTGAATCAGCATTTGTAGCATTTGTACCATCTGCTTCTCTATCAAATCCAAGCCATACAGCTGCTGTATAATACTTTGTATATCCACAAAAAGATGCTGATGAATTGTTATTTGTTGTTCCTGTTTTACCTCTACATTCTTGCCCTGAAATTCTTGATGAACCAGCCGTTCCAACGCTTGAGTAAACAGGCTCTTTCATTAAATCTTGAAGTAACCATGCTGTTTGCTCTGAGAAAACTCTGGTTTCTTCTTGTTTTGATTCATATATAACTTCTCCTGCACTATTTGTTATTTTTGTATAATATAGTGGTGTTCTATATACACCATTGTTTGCAACTGTTGCATAAGCACCAGCAAGTTCTACTGTTGTCATACCGATTCGTTAAACCACCAAGTGCAAGTGATAAACCTACATCTGATTCTGCACTTACATCAACTCCCATTTTATCTAGGTAAGATAATGCTTTTGGAACTGTTAGTTGTTGCAATATTGTAACTTCTGGCACATTCCAAGACCTACCTAAGATTTCTCTCATGTTCATATATCCAAGCCATGGAGTTTTACTATTCCAGTTATTTGGTGCATAATTTCCGAATTTTTTTGGAACGTCATCTATTGCTGTTCCAAGTGTTATAACATTTTCTTCTAGACTTGGTCCAACAACTCCTATTGGTTTCATACAAGAACCTGGACTGTGACCTTTTATATCCATTCTATTTATTCCGTGAGCCAAGTCCTTTTTCTCCAAGTCCTCCTGAACCTGCAACTATATATCCTGTATTGTTGTCTATAATTACCATTGAGCCTTGCCTTTGTTCGTCTACTTTGTATTTTTCTCCTGTTTCTTCATTTACTCTTGTTACTTTTACTATTTTATACCATTTTTTTGCATTTCCTACAAATTCTTTATCTACTTCTTCTTGTATTTTTGGGTCAAATGCAGTGTATATATTGTATCCATTTCCATAAAGAAGAATTTCTGCTTCCTTTTTTGTACAATTTTCTGATTCCATTAAGTCTTCTATTACTTGAGCTTTAGCTCCTTCTAAGTAATAAGAAAGCTTATTATTTTGTGATACTTCTCCTTTTGAAAACTTAATTCCAGCATCTACTTCTGCAATTCCTTGGTCATATTCTTCTTGACTTATTTTTCCAAGCTCTAGCATTTTCCCAAGAACTGTTTTTACTTTTTTATTTATTTCTTCTTTTCTATCTACTTTTTCATCAAATGGATTATATCTGTTTGGTGCACTTGTTATTCCTGCTATATATGCTGCTTCTACCAAGCTTATATCTTTTGCATTTTTATTGAAATAATATTTTGATGCTGTTTGAACACCATATACATTATTTCCGCCACCACCTAGTGGAATTAAATTTAAGTATAGCTCTAAAATTTGGTCTTTTGATAACATATTTTCTACTTCATATGCCCTTACAATTTCTTTAATTTTTCTAAGTGCTCCTGCTGCTCCAGAATTATCTGCTTCATCTGTAAAGTTTTTAACAAGCTGCTGAGTAATTGTACTTCCACCAAAAGAAGACTCTCCTGAGTGAGTTATAAATGTTACAAAAGCTCCCATTGTTCTTTTCCAGTCAACACCATGGTGTTCTTCAAATCTTTCATCTTCTATTGAAATAAATGCTTTAAAGAAATATGGAGACATTTCTTCTTTGCTAATAATTTCTCTATTTTCATCTCCAGATAATGTTGCAATAACATTACCATCTTTATCATAAAATTTTGTATTTTCATATTTTATATCTAGTTTGTCTTTATCAAGTGCCCAGTCTCCCCAAATGCAGCGGTATACAATTGCACCTAGTATTCCTCCTATTACTACTGCCATTAATACAAACATAACAAATATTACTTTTAAAGCAAGTTTAAGTTTTGAATGTTTCTTTTTTGGTTTTGTTTCTTTTTCCTTTTTTTCTTTTTTTGCTTTTACATCCTTGTATGATTTTATTGGTTTATACATAACTGTTTCGTCTTTTTTATTTTTATTTTCTTCTTTTTTTACGTCCTTATTTTCATTCTTTTTCATCCTTGTTTTTCCTCCTTTTAAGAGTTCTTTTGCTTTTGATATATTTTTCGGGCATTACTATTATAATACAAAACTTTTAAAAGATAAAGTATTTTTGTTAAACTTTTAATATTAAGATTTAATTAAGGAATATCATTAGTAATGACATGACTAAAATATACTACTACTATTATATAAAAAAGGAAGGCCTATTTCACCTTCCATTGATGAAGCCTCTTTTTTATTAACTTGCTTTATTTTTTGTTCCGTATTTTAATTTTGTCGCCATTCCTCCTCTTATGTGTCTTTCTGCTTTATTTTCATCTAAGATTTTTCTAACTTCTATTGCTAAACTTGGGTTTATTTTAAGAAGTCTTTCACTCACATCTTTATGTACTGATGTTACTTTCCAGAGCGGTTGGATTTTTGTTATCTAGAGTTGTTCTTTGGAGTGGGGGGCGATTACTAATCGCCCCTACATTAGTTTCGATTTCATTAAAATTAGTTATAACAGTTGGGGTACTGCCTATTTCATTTAATAATTTTAATCTTACTTCTACATTTGAGTCACTATCTACTTCGATTACATCTATAATTGTTTTTAGCATTGCATTTGTAATTGTTTTGTTATTTAAAATATCATCTACTGTGCTAATTGTTTTAGATAATTCCTTTTCTAGTCCATCTTTTTCTTTTATTTCTGATGTAATTAGTTTTAATTCTCGCTCTAATCTTGCAATATCTTCATTTAATGGGTTTGTATATTTCTTTAATTCTTGTATATTGATTACTTCGTTTTGGAACATTTCCATATATTTTTGCTTTTTACTAGTTACCTTTTCTATTTCTTTCAAAAGGCTTTCTTCACTTCGTTCATTGTTTTCCCTTAATTTAGTAATCTTTTCAAATTCTTTTTCTACGGCTTTCATAAAGTTCTTTTTGTTAGAAATAATGCTTTTTAGATATTCTTTAATAGCATTTAAAAGCTCTTCTTCATCTATTACTGTTGTATTAGGGCAATGATTTACACCCATTGAGTTTCTTCCACTACATACCCATCTTATATATTCTTTGCCATCTTCTGTGTATTTTCTTCTTACTCTTCTAAATGAATAACCACAATGTTTGCAATATATAAGTGTGCTAAATACATATTCTGTTTTTTCTCTTTTGTTATTCAACTTAAATTCATTTGACCTCTGTAGTAAAATATCTTGTGCTCTATTAAATAATTCATCTGATATAATTCTCATTTCTGGTTTTTCTACTACTATCCATTCTTCTTCTGGTAAATCTTTTCTTGTTCCTGTTATAAAGTCTGTTACTTCTGATTTTTTATTGGTTACTCGCCCTGTATAGATTGGATTTTTAAGCATTCTTACGATAGAAGTTTGTACCCATTTTGATTTTGTTTTTTTGGTTCTTATTCCTCTATCATTTAAATCCCATGCAATTTTTGTTGTTCCAATTCCTTTATATACATAGCTTTCAAATATCTCTTTTACAATTTTTGCCTCTTCTTCGTTTATTTTTAAAGTATATCTTTCATCTGGTATTTTGTCATATCCAAAAACAATGTTAGGAACTCTTCCTTTTTTAGCAGTAATGTCTTTTCCGAATTTAACCCTTTTAGACATATTAGCACTTTCTTGTTGTGCCATTGCTCCTAAAATAGTCAATATAAATTCAGAGCCACCTTCCATTATTTCGCCATTGTTTAAGAAATCAACTTCGATTCCATAAGATTTTAGTTCTCTTATACTTTGTAGTAAATCTACTGTATTTCTTGCAAAACGGCTAACATCTTTTACTACTACTTTATCGAATTTCTTTGTTTTGGCATCTTGCATCATTTGTTGGAACTGCTTTCTGTGTTTTATTTGCTTTCCTGATATTCCTTCATCTGCATATAGCTTGTACAATTCATAATTGTTCTTTTTCGTAAATTCATTGAAAAATTCTATTTGTTTTTCAAATGATTCTACTTGTGATTCCTTTTCAGTTGATACTCTTGCATATGCTGCAATTTTCATAACATCACTACTTTCTTTTTATTGTTATCTGTAACTTTTGTTTCGTTCTGTTACATTTTAGCATATTAATTGCAAAAAAGCAATAAAAACATAAAAAACTACTCCTATATTTAGGAATAGTTTTAATATTTTATTTTATTCGGTTTTAATTCATACTCTAAAGAATATTCATCTAACTCCATCTGATATATTGGTATATTTAATGTATATGCAATGTCAAATAGTCTCTTTTTGTTCATTTCATGGCATTTAGCGCCAATATAAATTGCTGATGGAATTGCATCAGTGTACTCTCCTACACTAGGCAAATTTATTACTAACCTTATTTCCTTTTCATATGACCAACTTTTATGTTTTAATAAGCTATAATACATTGAAACCCAAATAATTAAAAGATTATCAACTTTTATTTCTTTTATATTTTTCTTTTTAGCTTCTTCTTTTAACTGTAAAATTTCTTCTACTATATTTTCCATTATATTTGAAATATCAACTCTTTTATCTGTATATTGTACTGGAAAACAGCATGACTTCAATAAATGATTTTTCTTATTATTGATATCATACTCAATGCAATATCCTTGATGATTATTGGAATAATGAGCCCACATTGGCATACTATTTACTCCATTCCTTGTAAAACAAGCAATCTTTGATAATTTTGAAAAGTCATCAATTACTTTTCCATTACATTTTTTTAAAATATCGAACTTCATTAAATTTTCTGGTTTGTAAAAAAATGCTTTTGTATCAAATGGATCATTAAATGAACTGGGTTTAGATAAATAAACTTTTTGTTTCACTAAGGTATCTAATTTAGCTTCATTTAATTGGTCATCGTTTGTTAAAGAATAATATTTATATATCTTATCTGGTATATGTATTCTAGTAACTTTATATATTGCATCAGTTATAATTGGATTACTTGGATCTTCTTTTATAAGTTCTATAGCTTTAAAGTAATCCATTGGCATTTCTTCTCTATATTTTTCTACATCAAATCCTTCAGACATTAATACTCCTTACACTTATATTTTATTATATATTTATTTTTCAATATTTTTTAAATCATTTTCAGTGCCACTTTGAGTGTCATTGGCACTGTTAACTCTCTAATAATATATTTTTCATTTCAAGTATATCGTAAAATGGAATATTAATACCTTTCTTAGCTAGTTTTATAACATTCATTGAAGTCTCTATAATTTCTTCTTTTAAAGATTCAGTTATTTCAACATCTTGCATTTTATTTCTATACTTCGCTTCTATATATTCTTCAGTTGTCGGAAAAATATTTTGTATTAGAAATGTTTTTTCTTTTCCTAATACTTTTCCAAAAACAAAGTTATAAACTTTCTTTCTAGTCTTTTTCTTATTTTCATATATAGATTTATATTTTTCTACTTTACTTGATATTGGAACAAACCAAATTATTTCTTCATTTTCTGGCTCATTAAAACAAAAATAGCAAGGTCTTTTATTACCATTTTCCTTATTCTCCATTAGCTTATAACCTTTAAATATGTCAAAAAATTCATCTTTTATAAAATAAAATTTTCCGTTTTCTACTTTCATTTTTACCTCATTTCTAACAAAAAATCTACCTCCGAAAAGGTAGATTTTTATTAACATTTGTCCACCTACGCATTTATTTGTCGGAGGTAGGGCTCCGAGTAACATTTGCACACCTATGCACTTGTACCCCGCAAATAGGGTTGCGGCTAACATTTGATTTGGACAAGATACATTTTGTATCTCTATTATTATATTCATTATAACCTTTTTTATTAACAAAAGTCAATACATTTTGTCTATTTTTTCTATTTAGTCCATTCTGTCTATTATTTCAAAATTTTATTTTTACAATTCTAATTCATCTTCTATTTTCTCGTGAGAATTTTGATAAGCATTTGAATTATAATCAAATATTATCTTATTGTCATTCTCAGCTAAATTATATGCAATAACTCCAGCCATAGCTTGTACTATTTGTTCTTCTGTATTAGGATTACTAAATGTAATATTCAAACTCTTTTTCAAAATTCTCACCAACTTTCTTTTCAATACTATTATTAAAAGTTTAAAAATATTACTTTTAATTTAAAAAGTTACAAGTGGTAAGTTCTATACCCATATGAGATTTGCCCTCATTACTCTTTTTAGAGAATCGCCCCTTTACATCACGTTAGCCAGACGAAAGTTTCATTATCTGTGCTTGTAACTTGCTATTCAATTTTCAATGTACTATTCCATGAATAGAAAATAGATATATTGAAATGCTATTTTCTATCTTGATAAAATCATTATAAGATGCTAAAATAGTGTTGTAAATAGATTTTTACAAGTCTATAGATAAAGTAAAATTTAAAATAACTATATTCTATTTTTGAAAACGGAGGAAATCTTGATATGATTACTAATTTCACACTTAACAATAATAAAATTATAATAAAAAATACTCGGAGAATATTTTGGTGCTATTCGTGATTTTGAATATAATATTGGAGATAAACTATATGAATTTGCTATAATGAATTACGAAGATTTTGATAAATTGAAAACAATGTACACTGGGCTTATAGAACTTGTATGTTATGCTAAAGAAACTGATTCTGAAGATGAGAAGATGGATTGTTTCTTTAAAATGTTTCAAATAGTCAGAGCTTGTTTAGACTTTTCTCCGTATACGCATTTTTATACACAAGTATTGATTGATATAATTATAAAAACATATAATACTAAAGTATTTAGGTCAGATTTATTGTTCAAATCTCAAATTGGTGTTTTTATAGAAAACTCAAAATATTATCCTAGTGATATATTTCGTGAATTAGAAGAAGATGAATATACTACACAGATTTTACTTATGAAATGGGTTCAAGAAATAGATAAAATATCAGATAAAAAACATAATGAATATATAAAATTCTTTGAAACTATGAGAGATTTATTAATAGAAAATTTAATAGAGAAAAAAACGGATTTAAAAGAAAGACTAGAATTGATTAGCAAATATTCTAATAACTCTCTTGTTAGAAATTTAAGTGTGCCTGAAAAATTATTCTTATATGAAACAAAAAGAGTATTTGATATACGCTATGTCAATACTAAACCTGCTCACGCTCTTTTTCTTGATACTAAATTCAAAACTAAATATATATGTGATACAGAATTATCTTTTGAAGAAAGAAGATTAGATGTAGAAAAAATTATAGAAATAATAAAAGAAAAACATATTGTAGCAGAAGAAGTTTATGAATTACAAAATACAGAAGAACAAATTAGATTTGAGTTATTTAAAGTAATTCAAAATAACTTTACTATAAACAAATGTGAAAATTGTGGAAGATTGTTTATACCCACCTCTACTAGTAACAATCCAAATCAAAAAGGAAGGAACGATCAAAAATATTGCAATAACTTATATTTAAATACTGGAAAAACTTGTAAACAAATTGGAGCATTAAATAAACAAAAAGAAAAAGTCAAAAATAGCTTAATTCTAAAGGAATATAATAGAGAATATAAAAGAATGCATGGATTACATTATAATCATTTAAAAGAATTTAAAGAAAAGCAGTTTAAAGAATGGTCTAAAAAAGCTAGACAATTAAGAGATACTTATATGGATGAACAATTAGAAAAGTTTAAAATAGAATTGAAGAAATTAAGTATCACGTATTGGAAAAAATAAAATTCATCAAAAGCGAAAAGGCGATGATAATTATCACCACCTTTTCGTTTTCACTATACAAAAACTTGCAATATTTGGTATAGTTTTTCTTTATCGGAAGATGTAATCTCACTTTTTAAAATCTTTACTATCAATGATATTATCAATGTGTCTTCATCTAAAATGTGATTGTTTTCTTCCTCCATACCAGAATTATCTTCTGGTTCGTTTGTACGGAGTATAAGCTTTACATCTAGAAACTGTAATACGTTTAGAACATTATATAGATTAGGGATATAATCGCTTTTTCTCCATCTACTTATCATTCCTTGACTTATTCCAGCTTCTTGCTCTAATTGTGATTTTGCTATTCCATTAGATTCACATATTTCTTCTATAATCTTTAAAAAATCCTCTTTACTCCGCATTTCTCTTTCTGCCATGATTTTTCCTCCTTATTGAAATATCATATTATATTATATACTAAATTGCACCAATAGTCAACATAATTTAAAGTGTGAAATATTCTTTATCTTTCATATTCCCATTCTTTTTCTCTTTCTTCGTTATTTACTTGCTTTTCAGCATCCAGAGAAATGTTATTCTCTCTTTCAAAATCTTTAATCAGATTATCTTCAGCACCTATATCAAACTTTTTACAAATCCATTTTATGAATTTTCCAATAGTTTCTTTAAATTTATCTACTACTTTGTGTAAATGATTATTTTCTTTTTCCAAACTTTTTATTTTACTTTTATATTTCCACTCTATATCAAATTCCTTTTCTTTATATTCTGTTTTAATATTTTCAACTTGATTATGCAAGGCTTTATTATCAGCAAGTATTGCATCTCTTTCTTTTTGGTATTTTTGAGCCTCATCAATAACTTTAGATTGTTTAGATAATTCTTTATGCAATGATAAGTTATCTTTATATAATTCTTTAATCAAATCATCTTTAGGCTTTATAATTTCTTCTAATATTTTTTCATCTCTTTTTTTGGATAACCTATTTAGTTTAATATCTGTAATATCAGGTGTACTTGGTAATTCTAATTTCATTTCGCTTAAAATTTTCTTTGTATTATCATAATTTGTAATCTTTTTATATTCTTCAATAGTGTAATGTTTTCTTCCTGTATCTTCAATAAACATTCCTCTTTCTAAATCAAAACCTTTTGACTTAATATGATTGAAATAGGCATCTTGCAGTTTTCTATAACTATCTCGACCTTTCCAAAAATCTCTTGCACATATTTTATCAATATTTTTCCCTTCTTTATCTTTTGCATGAACAATAGGAACAAACATTAAGTGCAAATGTGGTGCTCCTTCATCTAAATGTACTACTGCTGCAATTATATTCTTTTCGCCAAGATTTTTATAATTGCAAATAAATTTATAACATTCTTCAAAATATCTTTTTGTTTCTTCTTCTCCAATTCTATCAAAGAAACCTTGATCAGAAGTAAATATCATTTGGCACATTACTATGCTATTACTTCTAATATGTCCTTCTATATTGTTTTCTTTTATATATTTATCAAATTCTTTTGTATAGGTATATTCATTTTTCTTTATATAATAATTTAAATGTGTTCTAGTTGGATCGATATCTTTATTAGAATGATTTTTGGCTTTTCTATCATTATGGGTACACTTCCCATTTATTCTATCTCGTGTTAATTTCTCATTTCTTACTATAGCATAACTCATAAGCTCCAACGCTCCTTTCTCAAAATAAGTTTACTTGTCTAACACACTAGACAAACAAAGTTTATCTGTGTGGCAGGGAAAATAAATTTTTTCCCCACACCCCTTTGCCTAAAAATTTGTGACTCACAATTTTTTAGGTTTGAAATAAATTTAATTTCTCAATTTATTTCAAAAAAAGAGCAAGAAAAAATTGCACTTGCAATTGTATTTCTTACTCTCCTTGAAACTCATTCGGTTTCAAACTTCCGTTTAAGCCTGTATATACAGTATTATCTATGGTTATTTTTATTAGATTCATCGGTGCGAAAATAACTAAGCAATAATTGCTTTTTATTTTCGTTTCCTTTCATTATAATATTAGGACTAACTTGCCAAAGTCCATTTTGTATTTTCTTTAAGAACTGTTGCTTTTGTAATTTTTTCATAACTTTAGCAATAGTAGTTTCAGATGTATGTGTATTCTTTTGAATTGTTTTATAAGTTCCCACAAACATATTTGTACTAGGTTGTGTATTTTCTAATATATATATCAAAATATCTACCTGTTTACTTTCCACAATTCCTAATACTGGTAAAAAATCTCCTAAATATAATTTCCAAAAATTCTTTTGCCCATATACTTTTTTAGTAATCTGATCTACTTCAATAATCTCTCCTGTTTCTTTATCTATCAACTCTTTTCTTCTTGTACCAATTAATGTTTCTGTTTTTTCTATATATTCAACTCCCATCATTCAAACCTCCTCAAATTTAAAATAAAATACTACATTATAGTGAAGTAAACACTAAAGTGTAGTAAAGTGTGTAAAATGTTTATAAATACTAATATCTCAACCAAAAAAGACTTTTTTATAAAATAAAACTCTTTTCTAATATAAAACTGCAAAAAAATAAGTCCTAAAATTTTACTTTTAAGACTTACATTTTTATTATTTATTTAATTACCAATCCAAATTTCACAATAGGATTTCTTGTACTTAGGAAAACTCCTTTTATTTCAATACTTTCTGGAATAACTTTTCCTATCTTTTTACCGTTCTTTAGTGTAACATCTTTGTGTACTGTGCTTTTACTAATTCCGAAATTTTCTTGCAGCTCCTCTTACTGTGTCTTTTGAATCTATAATATATCGTGCTAAAAGACATGCACGTTCTTCTATCGTTTGCTTACCTAAAGTTCTAATATCGTCTATAGGTAAAATGTGATTTTGTTTTACTCCCATTCTATTTTAAGCCCCCTTGTTACGTTTGCTTTTGTTTAATTGTATTCGTGGGGGTAAGTCCTTATGACTGGTTTTTTATAGATAAAGAAATGGTTGTAAAATACCTATATATTTCTCCCCAATTGCTTATTTCTTTTAAATACTCGTTTTCTTCTAGTTTTTTCATTCCTCTTTCTCTAAAGTATATTGTCTTTATTTTATTTTCTGATAACGTTTTACATACTTTATAGTTATCATCTATCATTATATCTATCTTTTCTTTTTGGGCTATTTCTAGTTTATCATCCTGCTTCCAGTAATATTTATCAAAATAAATCTCTTCTTCTTCAAATTTCTCTAGTGCAACATCTTGCATTTTTTCTAAGTTGCCTCCCCTTGCTGATATTACAACAAGTTCATTTCCATCGTTTTTTAGCATGCTTATTACTTCTTTTGCTCCTGGTACTAATGGAGTCATTTTTGATAATTTTATAAAGTATTTATCAATAAAATTTTGTCTTTGCTTTGAATTCCAATTATATCTATCTACTAGACGCGCTTCATCTCTTTTTACTATGCCTTTGTTTTTTAGTTCTATAAAATCATATAATTCACCATAAGTAAGCAGCATTCTTTGGTAATCTAATATTACCCCATCTACGTCTATTCCTATTTTCATATTTAATATACCTCTATATCTCTTATACTTAAAATATCTGCATACACATCTGCGCTTATATTTTCTTTTTCTGACAATATTCCTAGACTAATTACATTGTTTCCTGCTTCATAATCTTCAAATATACATTTTCCTTCTACTGATTCTTTCTTTCCAAATTCAATATTTTTAATAAATTGATGTCCTTCTCCCGTTTTATTAAATTTTACATTGTTATATTCAATTTCATTTTCTGATATTCTTTCATATTTCATATTTTGAATTACTGAGCCTATGTATAAAAGCTCGTCATCTGGTATTATAACTAAAACTTTATTATTGCTTAATTCACATTTTACATATGATGTATCTTTATCTTCTTCAATAGAATACCATGTTTTAGTATTAACAGTATAGTAAGTTCCTTTTATATTTATCTTTGTGTTTTCTTTAATTTTATTTAAAAAATCTTTCACTTTCAACTTTCTCCTTATAAAACATCTTCAATAAATTTAAGTTTATCTATAACTTCTTTTCCTAATTTTTCATTTGCAAGGTCTATTAACTTATTCCATAATAATATTTGCCCTTTTCTATGCGTGTCATTGCCATATAGCACTTTTATATTATAGTTTGTCGCAATTTCCCAAAATTCTTTACAAGGATATGCCGCTTCTTTTAATTGTTCTAATCGGTCTTCTTTTGTTAATTTGTCAAATTCTTTATTTTGGCTATATGTCCTCCTATATATTCTATTTAAATTTATTTCTAATGGTATATTATATTTCTCAGCAGCTTTACATATCATATTTGCTACCTGTTCTTCTATTTTTCCAAATGTTTTTCTTTTTAGCATATAAAAATCTGGGTGTCCTACTATATTCGGAATTTTGTATTCTAAAGCTTTTTCTATATATTCTGCATATCGTAGTAAATCTTCATCTGTAAATTCATCTTCTCCCAATATTTTTAAGTTTTTATCCTTACCATAAATAAAATGTTGCCCTAAAATTATTTTATCTGTTTCATTTTTTAGTTCTAATAAATTTTCTTCTTCTCCTGGCAAGTATTCCACTTCATATCCTGTTTGTATTTCTATTTTATCTTTATACTTTTCTCTTAATTTTTTTATACTATCTAAATATTCCTCTTTTTGGCTATATTTCATTCGCATACTTTCTCTTTTATCAATTTCATTCTTTTCTGGTGAGTGGTCTGTAAATGCAATTTTTTCAAATCCCATTTTTATATATTCTTTAACATAATCTTCGTCCTTCATATCAAAATCTGCATGACCACATCTATATGTATGTGAATGATAATTAAACTTTTGCATATTTTATACCTCCATTTATTATGATTACTATATCACAATTATATAAAAAAATAAAGCGCTTTTTTTGCACTTTATTAAAACTATTTCTATAAATAAAATCTCTTATAATTTTTCTTCTACTCTTTATAAATTTATTACAAAAGGCTATCCATGCCTAAACATCGGGCATGGATAGCAAAACGACTAAGGATGAAAGTATTCATATTTCACTGTTCCTATTTCATTATAAATTTTCCTTACTGCACCACACACTCTTGGATTGCACCCGAAAAGGCTTCCTGTTTCGTTAAGTGTTTCTCCCAAGCAGTATCCTGCACATTTACTAGACACCTCACACTTTTTACATGCGGGCATATTAGAAACTTTACGTGACCGAAGAACTTTAATTCTTTCTTCATAGAATTGGATGACTTTGTCTTCTGCATTCCATTTGCCATATACTAATGGCTGCATATGGTTTGCATTTCCTCCAAATGTTACCATGTCACAAGCAGATACATAACCATCTGGTGTAAGATGTGGCACCGGAATGCATGCCCTACAATTATATTCTGAGTACCCATCAAAATTGTATATGAGATTAGTTCCATAGAATATCCCTATACTTTTAGCATACTTGTAGGCCTTTACATATGTATGAACAAATTCATCCATGTTAAAATCAAAATTCTCCTGCCGCTCTTTTGTCATACACACGGGCTTATCTTTGACTTCTTGAAACAACGGGTCACACCATATATGTTTTATTCCTAAAAGTGCAAAATAATTTATCATCTCTATTTGACGGTGCATGTTGTTATTTGTGATAGTAACGCGAACTCCAACTGTTCCATTCCTTTTAAGATGTCTTGTTAGACTTTTGACATTTTCCTCTATAATAGGTGAAGAAGGTCTTTCTTTTGGGAATGGTCTGTTATAGTTTTGGATATCTGGAGTTCCATCAAATGAGACCCAAACAATGTTAGCATTTTCAAAAAGCCATTCGCAAACTTTATATGAAAATGCACCATTAGTTTGAATTTCTACTGTCAACTTCTCTCCTACTTTTGAATAAGCATAATCACGAATTTCTTTCATTAGGAAAAATGCTTGTGTAGGCTCTCCTGGTCCATAGAATCGAATGTGTCTGCTTTGAAAATTGTCAAAGAAATAATCAATACCAGCTTTGGCAAAATCCAAATCTAAAGTTTGAATTGGATTATCTCTCCGTTTTTGACTATTATAGCAATATCTACATCTAAGGTTGCACTTTGTTGTCAAAAAGAAAGATATCATTTCTTTGTTTACATGTGGCATATTTTTCTCCTTTCGTCATTATTTAGTTTTATAACTCACAAATATAAAAAATATGAGTTTTAAACAACATTTTGTATGTATATTATGTACACCACGTGTATTATACTACAAAATTTGCACGTTGTAAAGATTTATAGCCTATTACAATTTTCTTAAAATAATTATTAATTTTATTGTTTACTTTTTTGGGTTTTTATTATAAGATACTATTTGTGTTAAGGGGAGAAATTTTTTATGATTAGGTTAATAGCTAGTGATTTGGATGGAACTATTATTGATAATAATAATTCTATTCCAAAAGATAATATAGATGCAATTGATAATTTGCAAAAGAGGAATATTCCACTTGTTATTTGTACAGGTAAAACATATGCAATAAGTAAAGATATTTGCCAAAATCTTCATGCGAGTTTTGGGATTTTTGGAAATGGAAGTCAAATTATTGATTTAGCTTCTGGACATGAAATTGCAAAAAAAACACTTTCTTTTGATGAGATAAGTAATTGTTTTGATATTATAGAAAAGTACAATTTACATGTTCATATTTATACTGATGAACGGCATTGTTACACAAAAACCTTTATATATGGATTTAAGAAATTTTATATTATTTCCACATAAAATAAAATTTGAAATTGTAGACTCTCTCTTAAATCATATTCAAAATAAAAAAGAGCCTATATTTAAATTGATTATTTCTTCTCCATTTCATCTTGATAAGGTAAAACATGAATTAGAAAAAATTACGAATTTATCTATTAATCATATAAGTAAAACTGGTATATATAAAGATACTATTATTGATAAAGAATATGAGTATTTAGATATTTCGCCAATTAACGTTTCAAAAGGTAATGCGCTTCAAATATTAAGGCATTATCTTGATATAGATAAAAAAGATATTTTATCTATTGGAGATAATTTAAATGATATTGCTATGTTTGATGCTTCAAACATTAAAGCCGCTGTTAATAATGCTCATGATTTAGTAAAAAAAGCTGCAAACTATGTAACTCATAATTCAGTAGAAAATGGTGCGTTTGCTGAAGCAATTTATAAATTTATTCCATTTTAAATTTTTTACAGAAATTACCTTTGATTTTGTATTTGTTTTATGTTAACATAATTTATAGGAACATTATTATTTAAAGTATTATTACTTTTGAATGGAGGTTTTTATGTTAAAAATGTTAACTGATACAATAAAAAATTTTGATTTAAAAGTTAAAAAGATATTAAAAAATGGATTATATTTTTCTCTAATTGTTGGTCTTATTGGCACATTGTGCTTAATGTATTACATATCTTTTAACTCTTCTAATTTTATTTATTACATAGGATTAAAAATAGTATGGCTTAGCTTTTCTTTTGGCTGTTCTTTTGTTGCATCTGCCCTTGCAATTGATAGAATAAAAAAAGATTTGGCTTAAGACATAAAACTAAAAATACAACCACATTTTTTTGTGATTGTATTTTTTAGTTTTTTATGTTAAGGATGATATTTTCTTATATATTAAACGGCCTCTGCTGTTTCTGCTTCTCCTCCTGTTGTTCCTTCGCCATCGTTTTCTTCTATTACTTCTAAACTTGAAATAGATACTTCATATGCAACTCTTTCTACTGTTGTTCCATCTTCAAATTTCTTTTCATATTTTCTAGACTGTACACGACCTACTGCTTTAACCTGTGCTCCAACTTCTAAATGGTCACAAAATCTTGCATTTCTTCCCCATGCTATTGCTGGAATATAATCAGATTTGCTATATGCTCTGTTTACTGCAAGTAAAAGGTCTGCTATTTCACGTCCAAATGGTGTCTTTCTATAAATTGGTTTTTTACAAATGTGTCCAATTAATACAACTTCATTTGAAACTTCTAAATTTATTTCTTCATCTTCTTGTGAAATTTTATCAATCTCTTCTTCAAATATTATGTCTTTAGCAAAAACGGTTAAAATTAATTTGTTTCTTTCATTTTCATAACTATTGTAAGATCTAAATTGACCTTTTACAACAATTCTTTTACCTATTTTTAATTCTTCATCATCAATTAATCTTTCTGATATTGTAATTGGTATTACGTCAAATGTTTCGCTTAAACGTGGTACCTCTAAATCAAATATGTAAAAGCTTTCTCCATAAATTTCATGACTAAATTTTTTTTCGCTTGTAATTTTTCCCACCAATACTAAATGGTTATTATCCAAATAATTTGTGTTCAATTTCTTTTCCTCCCTATCTCCTACGTAGGAAATCTCCTTTACCTTAGTAATAATTTCTTACGTATCTTTTATTACAAATTTCTTTGTAATATTATTATTTCTTATGTTGTTTATTAATTGTTTACGCTAATTTACTCTTTTATTATACTACATAATTTTGGATTTGTCTACATAAAATGTTAATTTTTTTAGAAAATTATTTCTTCTTTCCCATAAATTAGAAGGATAGATGCAATCCCCATCAAATTATGTGTACAATTTGACAATTTTTTATCTATTACTTTTACTTCTATTTCTTGCGGTTCTAAAATTTTTTTGTTTATATCTATTATTTTTCTCTGCAAGCATATTAAGAAATTATTTTCTACACTTGAAGTAGTTATAGTTGATTTTGAGTTAAATCCAAATGTTATAATATTTAATTTCATATTGTTTATTATTTGTAAATCTTCTTCTATATCTGCATTAACTACCAAATACTTTGAATTTTTAAATAATTCATTTAATATATCTTCTGAACTTTTCACATGTTTTAAATCTATAACAAGTATTGTCTCAAATCTTATATTTTTTATATTTTCTATGCTTTTGTCATTTATGGCTATTATTGTGTGCTCTTTATTAACTCTATTTAATCTATTATCTAATATTCTTTTTAGACCTATTTCATATTTGCTATCTGCAATAATTCCAATAAATGCCATTTCTTATCTCTCATTCCTTTTTTTTAAGACATTTAATTGTATTATATCCATATTTTTCTTATCTATACATTACTTTTTTGAACTCCATTTGAATCTATTTCATAGTTTTCACTATATATTAAATCTGAAATTTTTAAAATATTGTATCCTTTTCCTTGAATATTTTTTATTATTCCTTCTAGACTATTTGCTGTATTTTCTGTTCCATTATGCATTAGAATAATAGAGCCGATTTTTTAAATTTTTATTTATTCTATCCCACATCTGGCTTTGGTCAAGTCCTTCATAATCTAGTGTATCTATTGACCATTGAATTACTTTATATCCATTGTCTTGTGCGGCTTTGATTACAGTATCATTGTATTCTCCATATGGTCCTCTATATAATTTTACATCTTTTCCTGTTATGTTTTTAATCTTTTCTGTACATTTTTTTATTTCTTCTACATTTTGCTCATAGCTTAAATTATTTACATGTGGGTGTGTATCTGAATGATTTGCAATTTCATGTCCTGCATCTGAAATCTTTTTTACATAATCTTGATATTTATCTACCCAGTCTCCTACCATAAAAAATGTAAGTTTTACATTGCATCTATCTAAAATTTCTAAAATTTTGTCTATGTCATCTGCATTCCATGCACAATTTATTGTAATTGCTATTCTTTGTTTATTTGTATCTACGCTATATATTGGTAGTAACTTTCCTGCAGATGATGACATTTCCATTGTTTCCATACTTGTTCCTGTAAAAAATATAGACCCAAAAAGAAGTATTAATACCATACCTGAAGCTACCAGATATGAGTATATTTTTTGTTTATTAAATACACAAAACATAATCTATTCAAAGTCCCTCCTAATTAAGTTTACTCTAAATTGTATGCAAAGATACTAAATTTATTCTTTAAAAGGCAAAAAAGGCTTGGTAAAATTCACCTCACCTTTTTTGCCTTTTTGTCCTTAATGCTAATTGAGAGCGTTTTGTTCGAAGCATACCTGTGCTTGCTCTGCCAGATAATCTGCATAAACCAGGTCGAACAGTTCATTTGCTTCAGTATACGTCAGTGAACAAATTTTTTCTTTTACAACTTTTGTCCGTTCAAGCTTCTCGATTCCATCTTCCCCATTCAGAGTGTCAAGTTCCGCCTTGAAATCCACAATCATATTCCTATCTATCTCTATAAAATATGATGTGTCTTTGCCTTCGTCTTCACCATTAAAATCTCTAAGGCAGATTTGCTCAGAATAGTCAACCCCCGTTTCTAATAATGCAGCAAGCTTCTGGCTTAATCTTTCTCTTTCAGCCAAGAACTCTCTAAGGATTTCCCTCCGATGCGCTTTTACAGCCTCGAGCAATCTTGTGCTACTGTCTTTAATTTTCTGTTTCATGATGCCTCTCCTTATCTTTTTAAAATCCAACTTATAGTTGCCATGAATTAATTATAGCAAACTTTACATAAAATGTAAAGTTTGCTATTTCTTGTTATTCACTTGTATTATTCTTCTTATTTATATCGTAAACTATTGCATCTTCACTATTGAATAATGCACCTGCGTCTGTTACATCAGTTTGTATTGGATTTACATCTTCCATATCGTCAAATGCATCAAAGTCTATTTGTTTTGGATTAAATCTTGTATTATTTGTTTTAGTAGCTTCTTCATGTACAATTCCTGTCTGATATTTTGCAAAGTCAAATTTCTTTACTTTATGTTTTTCTTTATATTTTGATTCCATAAAATCTAATACTGCAACTCCAACAAAACTCTTTCCTTTATCATCTTTATATTTAAATGCACAGTTTTTAAATTTAAGTGCTTGTATTTTTCCAAGCTCGAAGTTTTTCTTCCAGCCCCATTTTACACCTTTATAATCGCCATATGCTACACTCTTAGCAGAGGATTCTCCTCCAAAGAATTGCTCTCCTTTTCCTTCTCCCTTTATGCTCATATCTTGGCTATATAGCCATTCTCTTCTGTCTCCAAATTCTTGTGACCAGAATTCATTTTCTTCTGGAGTAAGATTTCCAAATACTATTTTTGACCAACAGTTAGAAAGGATTGTTCTTCTAGATGATGGGGTTGCTTCTAATTGTGTTAAGTTTTGAACAGCAACTATTGTTCCTACTTTATATTTTCTATATACTGTAAATAATCCCAAAGTTGCATCGCTTATAAAGTCTGCAAAATCATCTACATATAGTAAATGTGGTATTCTTGAAGCTTCGCTTCCTGGTCTTTTTATTACGGAACGCTGCATTGAAAGTAAGAAAAATAGTCCAAATGCTTTTTGCATTTTAGCTCCTAAATCACCTCTTCTTGTACATACTATTGTAACTTCCCCTCCACTTAATGCATTATCAAAGTTTATATTGTTTACTCTATTGCATAATATATTTTTAACTCCTGGAGTTCTAAGCAATCCATCTATTTGTGTAATTGCTGTATGTACATATCTTTCTGTATCATGCCTCATTACTGCATCTGTATAGAAATGTTTTTTAAAATATCCAATTTGTAATTTATATTCTTCTGCAAGTTCTGGATCCTCTTCTAATTTTTTACACATATCTACCACTAAATCAAAATCATTTAGCATCATTAACATATCTTCTAAATTTGGTAATAATCCATTGTTTAATCTAGGATACATTACTAAAAGAAGTATACTTAAGTTTTCTACCGCTTGTGCTGAAGAATTTTGGAAGTAAGTTTCATCTTCTGCTGGTCTTGATGCACTATACATTGTTGAAAGAATTGACGAAATTACCCCTGCAACTTCTTGAGGTGAACCATAAGAAAATGGATTTATTCCCATTGAGTTACTACTGCTTGGGTCTATAATATTTACTTTCAAATTAAAGTTTTTAGCTACATCTATCATTCTATCTGTTGATTCGTAATCTGGTGACATAAATGTTATTCCCAAATCTTTATATATAACTTTTGGGCTTTCTGAGTATATAAGTTTACTTAAATATGCTTTATAAAGTTTTTCTTTTCCTTCTACTGGCTCTAGCATATTTAAAGAAAAGTTCTCATTTAAATATTCATTATTATATGGTACTTTTAAATTTGCAAGTCCTGTTTTTAGTGCGGTAAATCCAACTTCTTTTGATGCTTCTTTAAAGAAGTATTTTTTCTCCATATCACGTGCCATCATAGGTTCAATAAGTAGTGCAGTTTTTCCCATTCCAGAAGGTCCACAAACAAGCATTGGGTCTGCTCTTCTATTATCAAATATTTTAACTGTTTTTCCTGTTTCTTTATCTAACGATATTACATTTTCAAAACTGTATGCTCCTGTTTGTGTCGTTTTTTTAGATAAATCTATACCTGTATAATCCCAAATAGATTCTTTTATTGTTCTTGTATCTGCAACTTTTGCATAGCACCACCAGAATATTGAGAAAAATGTTGTAAGTGGTATATATAGTGCAATTGCTTGAAACGCTGGTTTTATAAGGCTTGTAAATCTAGTTGCTATTTCAACATAGTTTGGTAATGATAAAAATGCCATCCATAATCCCGCATTTATCCACTGGCTAAACATTGATATTGCAACAATATATAGAACTATTGCATATGCGTATATAATTGTTAATTTAAATTTACCTGATGATGCATATTTCGAACTTCCAGAAAAAAGGAATGCGAATACTGGACACGCAAGTGCAATTGTATATGTTATTGGTCCCCAATATGATACTCCTATTCCTGTGAATATTAGAAATAGCAGTTCTACGACTCTATCTATTACTATATATATAGTACATAATGTAAGTATATAAGTAAAGAAGGTATTTCTATCTGTTTTTAATATTTTTAGTAGTTTATCAAGATATTTCAAAACCCCCACCGCTTTCTATCTATTTTTTGTTTATTTTCACATAATTATACAATATATATTATTGCATAATTATTGCAAAAAATCAAGTATTTTAGGATAATTTGAAATTAAAAATAAAAGGCGCTTTTTAGACGCCTTTTATTTTAGTCTAATAATTTTAATTCTATTTCTTCTACTTTATACTTATTTGTTGTTTCATCTAATTTAAATTCTAATAGTGTTTTCTTTAAGTTTTCTTCTATTTGCCTTAAATCTGTTGTAAAGTATAATTTTATTTTTGAAATTTCTACTCCATTTGTTACAATTTCTTTAAATACTTCTTTTGTGTGCATTTCATCTTCACATACTATTATTAATTGTGGTAAGTCTGTAAATCCTGAATCCATTGGTACGAAGTTCTCATAAAAGTCTTTATACATTTTCATTTTATCTACTAATTTTTTTTGCCATTCTTCTTCTCTTCTTATTACCTCAAATACAAATATAATTGATTTAGAATTTTTTGAAAGTTTCACAGAACCTCCAGATGCTTTAAATGTTTTCCCTAATGTTTTAGCAGTAAGACTTGGTTTTACTACATATTCATCAAATGCTTTAACTTTTTTTAAATATGCTATTATTACTTGATTTCCTGCAAGCCTTTTCTTTATCATTGATACTGGTTTTGTATTATCTGATTGCTGCCATTTACATTCTTCTCCTCTTGATGTAAGTAAATATTTCCCCATTTTTTCTAGGCAATATACTCTATATATTCCTTTTCCATCTTCAGATGTAAAATAATATCTTGTAAGTATTTTAGATTTTATTAATTGCTCTAGTTTATTGTTTAATTTATCTTGAGATTTATATTCTATTCCTTTATAATCTAGCATTTGACATAATTGTCTAGATGTTATAAATTCAAATTCATTAACTAAATCAATTATTGCAAAATGCAAGTCATTTATATGTCCTAAGTTTATTTTTTGAACAATTTGATTCATTGAAACATATCCGGTCTTTGCCATCAAATGTTTTTATTTCTCCTTCTCTTAATGCAAACGGAGATTTTTTAGCTTCAATTTTGCTATCTTCTACCATTTTTATTCCTCCTCATTTTCGAATATTAGTAATTTAACTTTCTTCTTTTCTGGAACGATTTTTTTTATATACACATCTACATTTTGCCCGTATTCTAAGTTTTCTTTATATTCAGCAAGACCAACAAGGTTTGGCTTTAATTCAATAAATATTCCGTTTTTGGATTTTTCAGTATCTCTTACTATGCCGTGTACTACTGTCCCTTGTTTAAATTCTTTTATATTGTCTTCCCATGTTCCTAAAAGTTCTTTATATGTAAATGAAATTTTATTTTCTTCTTTATTTACATCTTTTACCATTACTTTAACTTCTTGTCCAATTTTGAATCTTTCAAATGGCGATTTTATTCTTGATACACATATATCTTCTATATATAAAAGTCCACTTATACCGATTTTCTAATTCTACAAATGCTCCGTATGGTTTTATTGTTTTTATTTTTCCATTTACTATCATGCCCTGCATTAATCCACTTTCAGAAATATCAAATCTTTTGTAACTCACTTTATTTTCCTCTTTCTTTCGTATATGTATAATTATACTATTATTTATTTATTTTTGCAACTCTTCTACTTCTTTTGCTGTTAAATATCTCCATTCCCCAAGTTTTAGAGATTTTACTTCTATATTCCCAATTTTTGTTCTATGTAGTGCCTTTACTCTTTTTCCGTAAATTTTCACACATTTTTCTTACTTGCCTATTTTTTCCTTCATGAATTACTATTTCTAGTCTTGAAATATTTTTTTCTTTATCTATTTTAAGTATTTTTACTTTTGCAGGTTTCGTTATATAGCCTCCAATATTTACTCCTATTTTTAATTTTTCTACATCTTCTTTTGAAACTTCTCCGGATAAGTGTAACTGTATATGTTTTTGTTATTTCATGTTTTGGATGTGTAATTTTATATACAAATTCTCCGGTCATCTGTTAGAATAAGTGCTCCGAGATGTGTACATGTCTAGTCTTCCGAACTGGTACAATTCTTTTATTTACTTTTACTAAATCTAATACTGTATCTCTATCAAACTGGTCTTTTACAGTTGTTACATAGCCGAATTGGTTTATTTAGTAATATATATACATTCTTTTCGTTTTTATTTTCTATAACTTTACCATTAAATTTTACTTCATCTAATGATGGATTTATTTTTGCGCCAAGCTCTAATACCTTTTTGCCATTTACTTCTACTAACCCATTTTGTATTAACTCTTCACATTTTCTTCTTGATGCTATTCCTTGATTTGCAAGATATTTTTGCAGTCTTACAGTTTCTTCTTCCATTATTTATATTTTATTTCCTTTCCAAGCTTTCTAGGACTTCTTCAAAATATTTAGGTAATGGTGCTTCTATTTTTATTTTTTCATTTGAAGTTGGATGTGTAAATTCTATTTGCTTTGCATGCAGCATTTGTCCGAACAACGTTAAATGGATTTTTACCATTTGAATAAACTATATCTCCCACAACTGGATGCTTTATTTCTGCCATATGTACTCTTATTTGATGTGTTCTTCCGGTATCTATTTTTACTTCCAGTAATGTATATCCATCATATCTCTTTAATACTTTGAAATGCGTTATAGCTTCTTTTCCGATTTTTTGAAACAGCCATCTTTTTTCTATCTTTTGTACTTCTAGCTATTGGCATATTTATTGTTGCTCCGGTTTCTTCTATAACTCCTCTAACTAGTGCTATATATTTTTTTATTACTGTTCTTTTCTTTATTTGCTCACTTAAGTCAATATGTGCTTTATCATTTTTTGCAACTATCAAAACTCCTGATGTATCTTTATCTAGCCTATGTACAATTCCGTGGTCTAATTACACCGCCTATACCTGAAAGGGAATCTTTACAAATATTCATAACAGCATTTACAAGTGTTCCATCTGGGTTTCCATTTGCAGGATGAACTACCATTCCTTTTGGTTTATTTATTGCAATTATGTCATTGTCTTCATATAAAATATCAAGCGGAATATTTTCTGGCTTTATTTTTGCTTCTTTTACTTCTTCTTTGTAAATTTCAACTTCATCTCCGAATTGAAACTTTATATGAAGCTTTACCGTGGCATTCCGGTTAACTAAAATTTTTTCTTCATCTATAAGCCTTCCGAGCAGCCATTCTTGATATATCTCCATCAAGAGTTACAACACATTTATCTAATCGTATTCCTTGTAATTCTTCTTTAATTATATATTTAGATTTATTGTTCTTTATTTTCATTTTCTGTATCATCTACTAACCTTTCATATATTGCAAAGTTGTCGTCAAAATAAATTCTATTATAGTTTTCATCTCTTGATAGTAACATATTTAATTTAGAATTTCTATATATTATAACATGTGTTATTTTATAATCTTTAAATTTAGGTTCATAATATGAATTAATATTTGATATATTCATATAGTCTGAAAATACGTTTACACCTTCATTAAATTCTGGTGAATAAAGGTCTGCACGTGAATCTATAAATACTGGTATTCCCCTATAAAGTAGGTAACTTCCATAATTATAGTCATTAAATAATCTCATTGTATTTAAATCTATGTTACCTTTTTCTGCTTCTTCTAATATAAAGTTTGCAGCTTCTACTGGATATGATTTTGGATTAATATATTCATCTTTAACAATTGTACTATAAAGTCCAAATGAACAAAATACAGTTATAATTATAGTTATAATTTTTCCTTTCCACGTTACTACAAGTCTTGTAAATTCTTCTGTTCCGTCCATTATCATATTTATTTAAAAATTCACAAATTAATGTTGTAAAAGACATTACCCCTATAACTAGCAATAAAGAAAACTGTCTTCTTGCTGAAAATGTTAAGAATATCAAACCAGCTAACATAAACCCGTCTTTTAGGGTTATTTTTGTATCTGTAAAAATCAAGAATGCAATTAGCATTATAAGTGTTATCATAGCAGCTTTGTGGCTTATAAGTACTAATGGTTGGTGTTCTGAAATACTTTCGGTTGTATTTCCTGAAAGAAGTTTAAATATATGTGTATATGGCTCATCTCCAATTGGTGTAAGAAGCCCCATTGCAAAACATATTATTGCAACAAGTATTAACCATTTTACAGCTTTTCTTCTTACTAATTTTATTTTATACGGATTTTCTTCATTTTTTGCTAATCTTTCTTTATATTTTATAGATAATTCTTCAGTTTTTATAAGTTTCTCTTGGACCTTTTCTAACTTTTCTACATTTGCTTCTTTTCTAGTTAGTTTTTCAATTTTCTTTTTTAAACTGCGGATTTGAAATTTATATATTAAATTAGAATCTCTTAACAGTATTACAAAATATTCTGCAAAATATGGTAGCATTAGTATAAAGAATACATAAAATACTGCTGCATGGAAATTAGCAATTAAACACGCAATTCCTGCAAGTCCGAACAGCATATCTTTTCTTTTTTGTTTCTAAGAAACATTCTATAAATAATATCTCTGTAACAAAAAGTATAAATGTTATAAGCTGTGCACGTGCTGCAATAAAGTCTCTCATTAAAAACATTACTGCAAATGTTAAAATAAATGAAAATAAATTGTTTTTGTTGATTTTTGTATTTGTTATATAGAGCATAATTCCAAGTATGCAGCTTAAAATTACAGTTGATATATATATACCTGTCATTCCGCCAATGCTATATATTAAATAAATTGATACATCATATAGCCAATGTGGATATGTATATTTTAAATCATGCCAAGAAAATGGGTCTTGCCCGTCAATTCCATTTTCCATTATGTGTTCGCCAACACTAATTGTATAATATGTATCATTTTGAAGTGTTTTGGGTGCTATTGCAAATGAAAATACTATTATACAAATTATTGCAAGTATATTAAATTTTATTTTTGTACTTTTGTCCATATCTTAGTTTTCCTCTTTTCGAATTAAATTATATTATGTATTATATATAAAAAAGAAAAAAAGGACAAGTGTTTTTAATATATTTTTTTATTTAAGGATAACTATTTAGATTTAGAATATAAAGAAAAACAAGCGGACATAAAAACGTCCAAACTTGTTTTCTAATTTCAATTACTTTTTAGCAATTAGTGCTTTTATTTTCTTTCCTTCTTCTTTATACATTTTTTCATGTTCTGTTTCTATATTATTTTCAAATATACTTTGGCTTTGTAAATCATATGTTTTGGCAATTACTTTAAATCCTGCTTCTTCAAAATATTTTAGGCTATCTTCAAATAGTCCATCATCATCTGTTTTAAAGTAAATTTCCCCATCTTGTTTTAGAAATTCTTTATATAGCATAAGCTGTTTTGTATGTGTTAGTCTTTTCTTTCTGTGTTTTGGTTTTGGCCATGGATTACAAAAGTTTATATATATTCTATCTACTGTGTCTTCCTTTGACATAAATAGTAGTATTCTTTCTATGTCGTGTCTTGTAATTATTATATTGCTTGTTTCTTTGTTTACTTCTTTATAGCTTTGTTCTATATTTCTTTTGCAGAGTCCGAAGCATTGCATCTACTAAGTCTACTGCTATATAGTTTATTTTTTGATTTGCTACTGCAAGTTTTGAAATAAAACTTCCTTTCCCACAGCCTAATTCCATATGTATTGGGTTTTTGTTTGCAAATTTTTCATGCCATTTTCCTTTTATTTCTTCTGGGTTATCTATGTAGAATGTGCATGCTTCTAATTCTGGTCTTGCCCATTTTTTGTATCTTATTCTCATTGTTTTATTTTCCTTTTTTATGATTATTTCTTCGAAGAACGGACGAGCTATGCTCGCCCCTACGTTTTAGGACGTGTTTTAAAACACGTCCATTCTTCTTTTTTTATTTAAAATATTCTACTCCTGATTCGAATATTTTTTGGTCTGGGTTTCCTGGTATGTTTTTGATTACTCCTGTGTAGCATCTTTCTGAGTGTCCCATTTTACCTAGTATTCTTCCGTCTTTGCTTGTTATTCCTTCTATTCCAAGTACTGAGCCGTTTGGATTATATCTTATATCATATGTTGCATTTCCTTTTTCATCCACATATTGTGTTGCAATTTGTCCATTTGCTTCTAATTCTTTTAAAGTTTCCTCATTTGCAACGAATTTTCCTTCTCCATGTGATATCGGAATTACAAATTCATCACCTAAGTTTATTTTGTTAAACCAAGGAGATAGTTTTGAAACTAATTTTGTTGTTACAATTTTAGATTGATGTCTTGCAATATCATTAAATGTTAGTGTTGGCATATCTGGCTTCATATCTAAAATTTCTCCATATGGTAATAATCCTAATTTTACTAAGGCTTGGAAACCATTGCATATACCTAACATTAGTCCATCTTTTTCATATAAGTGTTTATGTATTAATTCTTTAAGTTTTGGATTTCTAAATACAGAAGCTATGAATTTTCCGTGAGCCATCTGGTTCATCTCCTGCACTAAATCCTCCCGGTATCATAATTATTTGTGCTTCTTCTATTTGTTTTGCAAATGCATTTATTGATTCTTCTATATCGTTTGCTTTTAAGTTTCTAAACACTTCTATTCTTGCGTCTGCTCCTGCATCTATGAATGCCTTTTTTGCATCTTCTTCACAATTTGTTCCTGGGAATGCTGGTATAAATACTCTTGGTTTTGCAAATTTCTCTTTTGCTACAATTATACAGTTTTTATCACTTAAGATATTTTTAGGACTTTCTTTTTTTGTATCTACCTTTGTTGGAAATACTTTTTCAAGTGGTCCTTCCCATATTTTTATTAGTTCATCTAAATTTAATTTAACATCTTTTATTTCTATTTCTTCTTTATTTGTTGTGCTTCCTAATGCTTCTAATTTTTCATTTGCTACATCTTCTGCAAGTTCTATAACAAATGTACCGTACATTGGCTTAAATACATCTATATCTTTTTCAAATGTAAATCCTATTTTATTTCCTATTGCCATTTTGGTAATAGTTTCTGCAATTCCTCCATCTCTCACAGTCATTACTGCTTTTGCCTGTTTTTTATTTATTAGTTCATGAATTATTTCATAATTTTCTTTTAAATCTTCAAAATCAGGTAAATAGTTTTCATCTAATTTTGTTCTTAAAATAGCTACTTTTGAATTTGCACTTTTAAATTCTGCAGATACTGCTTTTTCTACATCTACTGTTCCTATGCAAAATGATACAAGTGTTGGTGGTACATCTAAGTCGTTATATGAACCTGACATACTATCTTTTCCACCTATTGCTGCAATTTTTAATTTTTCTTGTATATAATATGCTCCAAGTAATGCTGCAAATGGTTTTCCCCATCTTGAAGAATCATCTCTTAATTTTTCAAAATATTCTTGAAGTGTAAGCCAAGCATTTTTGTAGTCTCCACCAATTGCTACATATTTTGATATTGATTCTAATATAGCATATACTGCACCATGGAATGGGCTCCATACTGATATTTTAGGATTATATCCATAGGTCATTATTGTTCCGGTGTTTGTATATCCTTCTAATGTAGGAATTCTTGCACACATTCCTTCTTCTGGTGTTAATTGATGTTTTCCACCAAATGGCATAAGCACAGTTCCTGCTCCAATTGTGCTATCAAATCTTTCTACTAGTCCCTTTTGTGAGCAATGATTTAAATTGCTTATATTTTCTTCCCATGTTTTTGCTATATCTTTTACTTCTTCTTTTTTATTAAAATAACTATTTGCAAAGTCTGGTTTTTTAGCTGTTACAGATGTCTTTTTTACATCTCCATTTGTATCTAAGAATGTACGACTAATATTTACAATTAGCTTATTTCTCCAATACATTTTTACTCTTTTTTCTTCTGTTACTGTTGCAACTACTGTTGTTTCTAAGTTTTCTTTTGCTGCTAAATTTTGGAACTTTTCTGCATCTTCTTTTCTAACTACTACTGCCATTCTTTCTTGTGATTCTGAAATTGCAAGCTCTGTTCCGTCTAGTCCTTCATACTTTTTTGGAACTTTATCTAAGTTGATTTCTAATCCATCTGCAAGTTCTCCAATTGCAACTGAAACTCCTCCTGCTCCAAAATCATTACATCTTTTTATTAATTTTGTAACTTCTCTATTTCTAAATAATCTTTGTATTTTTCTTTCTTCTGGTGCATTTCCTTTTTGAACTTCTGCTCCACAAGTTGTAAGTGAGCTACTTGTATGTGCTTTTGATGAACCTGTTGCTCCTCCGCAGCCATCACGTCCAGTTTTTCCTCCAAGTAGTATTACAATATCTCCCGGAACTGGTTCTTCTCTTACAACATTTTTAGCAGGCGCTGCTCCAACTAATGCTCCTATTTCTAATCTCTTTGCTACATATCCTGGATGGTATATTTCTGCTACTTGTCCGAGTAGCAAGTCCTATTTGGTTACCATATGAACTATATCCTCTTGCTGCTTCATTTGTAAGTTTTCTTTGTGGTAACTTATTTGGCATAGTATCTTTAATTCCAACAGTTGGGTCTCCACATCCTGTTACTCTCATTGCTTGGTATACATATACTCTTCCTGAAAGTGGGTCTCTTATTGCACCTCCTAAACATGTTGCAGCTCCTCCAAAAGGCTCTATTTCTGTTGGATGGTTATGTGTTTCGTTTTTGAACATTATCAAGTATTCTTCTGGTTTTCCATCTACTAGAATTTCTGCTTTTATGCTACAAGCATTTATCTCTTCTGATTCATCTAAGTTTTTAAGAATACCTTGTTTTTTTAGTTCTTTAACTGCTATTGTTGCAATATCCATTAAGCAAATATCTTTTGCTTTTTTGTTTTCATATACATAGTCTCTTGATTTTTTATAGTCTTTAAATACTTTCTCAAGTAAATCCCATTCTATATCTACTGTTTCAAATTTTGTCATAAATGTTGTATGTCTACAATGGTCTGACCAATATGTATCAATCATTTTCATTTCTGTCATAGTAGGGTCTCTTTTTTCTTCATCTCTAAAGTATTTTTGACAAAATTTTAAATCTTCATAATCCATTGCAAATCCATATTTTGTATAAAATTCTTTAAGATTTTCTTCTGCCGCTAAAATAAATCCTTCTACAACTTTTACATCTTCTGGTTCATCTATTTCTTGTTTTAAAGTTTCATGCTTTTCTAAAGTACACTCTCTTGAGTCTACTGGATTTATCAAATACTCTTTTATTTTTTCTACTTCTTCTTTGCTCAAGTTTCCTGTTAATACATAAATTTTAGCTGATTTTGTAGTAAGTCTTTCTCCTCCTGATATTATTTGCAAACATTCTGATAGTGAATTTGCTCTTTGGTCAAATTGTCCTGGTAAAAATTCAACTCCAAATACTATATCTTCTGAATTTGTTTTGTATTCTTCTTCATAACATGCATCTACTTGTGGTTCAGAAAATACTGTATTTTTTGCAGCCTCAAAAACTTCTTTTGTTATATCTTCTACATCATATCTGTTTAGTATCTTTACATTTTTTAAATTAGTAATTTCTAAGTTTTCTCTTAAGTCATTTAATGTTTGTTTTTCTTCTACATTAAATCCCTCTTTTTTCTGTACAAAAATTCTTTTTACCATCTTTTTTGACCTCCATATTTATATTTTTAATTTACATTCCTTCTCCAGTTTCTACAATTTCATTAGAATAATATATTTCATTATTTTCTTTATATGTTTTATAGTATTTTCCCAAAAATTCAGGTGTTACACTACTTTCTTCAAAATCAAATATACATTCAGTTATAACTGTTCCTTCGCTATCCATTATTCCCCATTTGTTATCTTTTTTAATTGCTGCAAAGCCAAATCTGTTAAATTCTGATACAAAGTCATAAGTACATTTAACTTTTATTTCTCCATTTGCATTTTCAAATCCCCATTTTCCGTTTTCTTGTATTGCAAATAGTTTATTATCTTTTAATATTTCTTTTGCTGTTTTTACTTGTCCATCATTATCTACAAATTTTTCTTCTTTACTATTATAAATTTCTATATAATCCTCTGAAATTGCAATGAACATATCCTTAAGTGTTGCAAGTTTTTGCATATTTTTTGAAAGAATTGTTGTTTCAACTTCTTTTCCCATCTTTACTGCATTTAAAAGTTTTTTGTCTCCTATTTTACTTAAAGCATCATACTCAAAGTTTACTATAACTCTATTGTCTTTATCTATAATTCCATGTCCTTGTCCCTCTTTGTATGCTATAAAATACCCATCAAATGCATAATCTATATACAAGTAACTATTTAAAACTAATACTTTTCCATCTTTATCTGCAAGACCATATAAATTATTTTTATCCGTTGTTATATAGCAGCCTAGTTCTTTTACTTCTTTCATTCCTGTAAAGTTATTTGTTACCTTTTCACCTTTTGTGTTAAAATATGTGTCTTCTTCATATCCTCTTGCACATATATATATTCCATTAAATCTTATTGTTTTATATTCAACTGGAATTATACTTTCTCCTTCTAAATCTAAAACTCCATATTTTTCACTTCTTTGAACAGCTAAAAGATTTGTATCTTTATTATATATAATAGACTGATATGCAAATTCTACTTTGTCACTTTTATTTTTTATAAGCCCGTATTGTCCATTCTTTGCAGCTATTAAGTATGCATCTTCATCATCTATATCTAGTATTCTACTAATTGATGTGTATTCTGTTTTTAATAGCTTTTTCCACTTATGATTTATATATCCATATCTATATCCATTTGTTGTCTTGTTCTTTACAATATAACCAGATTTTGCATAACCATTATTATAATATCTATCTGCTTCAATTTCTTCATATTCAAACGGAATTAAATTTACACCCTTGTTATTTATAACTCCATATTTTCCGTTTTTCTTTGCTAGTAATTCTCCTTCTTTATATCTTACAGACGAAATTTCTTCATATATTGATTTTGTAATTACTTTTCCATCAAAATCTATTAGGCCATACTTTCCATTTTCTTCATATTTAAGTACACTTTTTTCATAAGGCCAAGAAGAATTTGTTCCATTTGTTTCTATTTCTCTTACATTATTAAATTCTGTAAATATTTTTTCGTTTTTTTCATTTAACACTACTGATGTCCCGTCGCTGCTTCTACATATAAATACTGCCTTTGTTGGATTTGGTATTGTAATATCAGAATATGTATTTTCAATTATCATCTTTCCACTTTCATCTATTACACCATATTTTTCATCAGTATACACTGCAAAATATTTATAATCTTTTTCTGATATTTCTTCTAATGTATAATTTTTATTTCCTGATAGAATGGCTTTTGCAGCAAAAAATACTCCAATTCCTAGTAGTAAAACTATAATTATTGCAATTATTACTTTTTTTAAATCTACATTTTCCATAGGTTTTCGCCTTTCCACAAACGTAAGGCGGTGCTTTTTTAATATCTAGCTCCGCCTTATATGTTTTCTACATTCCATAATATTTTTTCATATACCATGCTGAATAATCAAAAGCATCATGAACTTCTGGCATTCCATAATCTACTCCATTTGTTTCAACTCTTATGCTTGAGATTACAACATCTTCTTTAGGTTTTGTTGTAGGTGTTTCTGTACCATCTTCTGATTTATTTACCCCAAGTTCTACTTTAGATATTTCATCTACTGTATTCATTCCACTAGTAACTTTCCCAAATGCTGTGTATAATCCATTTAAACTTGGACTATCAGATAAGCAAATGAAAAATTGGCTTCCTGCTGAGTTATATCCTTCTTGTAATAATTCTTGGCTATAACTAGACCTTGCCATAGATATAACTCCTCTTTCATGTTTTAGAGTATTATCATATCCATTTTTAGTAAACTCTCCGATTAATTGAATAAGCTTTATCTGCGCTTGAGCCTTTTTCTATTTTACTATCTATTGCACTTAAAGTTGGCCCTCCGCTTCCATTTCCTTCTGGGTCTCCACCTTGTATAACAAAGTCTTTTTCTACTCTATGTATTATAAGCCCATCATAAAATCCGTTATTTGAAAGTGCTATAAAATTCTTAACTGTATTTAGTGCATATTCTGGGTATAGTTCAACAACTATTTCCTCATCGTACCCCTCTATTTTTATTTTTGCAATTGGGTGCTCTATCTTCTTATCCTGTGTAGCTTTCCCTACTATTCCAAATAAAATAACGCCTATAATAGCTATTACAAGTATAATTGCTATTATCATAATAATGTTTTTCTTGTTCATTTTTCGTTTCCTTTCTTTATTTATTTTTGTATATCTTGCAACCTATAATATGTTTTATCATTATAAGTTTGACCTTTAACGCTGATTACTTCTCTGGTTTTAAAATTAATAATAACATCTTGCTTTGGATTTTTTATATCTAAGGTATTTTCTATTTCATTTTTAGGAAAATATCTATAATAAGCATCTGTTCCATTTCCATCATAATACAATTCTTTGTTTGTACTACTTGTCTCAGAATCGTAATTATAATTATTTCCTTTAACTTTTACAAGGGTTGCTTTTGCCATTGCTGATGTATTTATATCTGCTCCCATTTGTTTTTCATTCAAATGTGTGTACTTTGTATTGTTATCCATTGACATTTTTTCATAAATTGCATCTACTCTACCTTGTATTTGCCCAAGTTCATATGAAAAGTTTTGAAGTCTTACTTCTGCAAGTGAAGTTCCTCCATATTTTATCCCTGCAGATACTAATATAATCATCATTATTACAGTAATCATAAGTATCATTAAGGTTATACCTTTTTCGTTTTTCAACGTTAAATCACCTCTTTTGTTTCTCTTTAGTAAGCTTTTTTCTATAAGTTTTATAAAAGTCCGTACTTCTTTCATTGCGTCTTTAATATTTTTCACACCTATTATATCTAATTTTAAATTTTCTTTCAATAGTTTTTTATTATTTTCTGGAATTATGCATTTTTTAAATCCAAGTTTTTCCGCTTCTTTAAGCTGCTTTTCTATCATAGATACTCTTCTTACTTCTCCTGTTAGTCCGAACTTCTCCAATTACTATAATATCATCTAGTATAGATTTATTTTTATAACTTGAACATACACTTAGAATAATTCCTAAATCAATACTTGGTTCATTAATTCTAATGCCCCCGTACTACATTAAGATATGCATCTTGGTTAGATAATGGTATTCCTGCTCTTTTTTCTATAACTGCCATAAGTAAAGTTAGTCTATTATAATCTATTCCGTTTGCTGTTCTTCTTGGAAATCCAAAAACTGTTGGAGATGTTAATGCTTGAAGTTCTACTAAAAGTGGTCTTGTTCCTTCCATTGTTGCAACTATAACTGAGCCTGCTGGGTTTTCACTTCGTTCTGATATTAGTATATCTGATGGGTTCATTATCTCTTGCATTCCTTCGCCCTGCATTTCAAACATCCCTATTTCATTTGTTGAGCCAAATCTATTTTTTACTCCTCTTAGTACTCTATATGCAAAATATCTTTCTCCTTCTAAATATAAAACCACATCTACCATATGTTCTAATACCCTTGGCCCTGCTATGTTTCCGGTCCTTTGTTACATGACCAATTATTATTGTCGTAACTTTTTTATCTTTACACATTCTCATTACTCTTGATGTTATTTCTCTTAACTGGCTTGTACTTCCGAGGAAGTGAGTCTACTTTGTCTGAATATATGGTTTGTATTGAATCTATTATCACAAGTTTTGGTTTTCTTTTTTCTATTTCCGCTTCTATTATATCTATATCAGTTTCGCCTAAAAATAATATATTATTTTTATTAATATTTAGCCTATCTGCTCTTATTTTTATTTGTTCGGCTGATTCTTCTCCTGAAACATATAAAACAACATCATCAGTTTGAACTTTGTCACATATTTGAAGTATTAATGTGGATTTTCCGAATTCCTGGTTCTCCTCCGAAGTAAGATTAATGACCCATCTACTAGTCCTCCCCCGTAAAACTCTATCTAGCTCTGAAAACCCTGTAGATAATCTATGCACCTCAGTATATTTTACTTCTTTTAGGCTAATTGGTTGACTTGTTTCTTTATTTTGTCTTTTATTTTCTACTATCTTTGTTTCTAACTTTTGTTCAAAAAATGAGTTCCATTCATTACAAGCCGGGCATTTTCCAAGCCATTTACTCGATTCATACCCACAATTATTACAAACAAAAACCGATTTTGCTTTTGGCATTAATTTATCTCCTTTTTCGTTCATAGACTTCGGACGGCGGGACGCCGCCCCTACATTTGTTCAACTCTGTTTAGCAAATATTATCCTCTTAATTCTGCGTTAAATTCCTTTTCTGTCATCTCTACTATTTTTTCTAGTAATGGATTTATTTCATCATCTGTTAGTGTTCTATCTTGTGAACTAAATGTTAAAGAATATGCTATGCTCTTTTTGTTTTCATCTATTCCTTTTCCTTCATATACATCAAATACTTCTACTTTGCTTAAATTGTTTCCACATGCTTTTTTTATTGTTTTTGCAACTTCTTCTGACTGTATAGATTTATCTAAAACTAGTGCTATATCCTTTTTTATACTTGGGAACTTTGATATTTCTTTATATTTAGGTTTTCCTGTATTTATTGCAAGTAATTTATCAAGATTTATTTCTATTACGAAAACATTTTCTGTTGTCACTTCTGGATTTATTTTTCCGAATTATTCCGTACACTCTTTCCGATTTACAATTATATCTGCTGTTTGACCTGGGTGTAGCTCTTTAGGTAGTAGCTTTGGAACTACAAAACTATATCTGTTTTCATATCCTCTAGAATTTAAAACTTCTTCTGCAATTCCTTTTGCAATATAAAAATCTACATTTTTCTTTTCGTTAATTCCTGTGTAAAATTCGCCTGAAAGTAAAGCACAAAGTTTTAGGTTTTCTCCATATTCATTATTCTTTTTGAAAAATCCTTTTCCAATTTCAAATATTGATATATCTTTGTTTCCACGCGCTACGTTGTATTCATATATTTTGTATAACGATGTAATTAAGCTATATCTTAATGTATTTCTATCTTCACTTATTGGGTCTAATAGTTTTACTTCTTCAAATTCATCTGTTGTAAAATTTCTAACTTCTTTATCATTTATAAGTACATATGTTAATGTTTCGTTTAATCCCAATGCTATCATTTTATTTCTTATTTCTCTTAAAGGTCGATTATATTCTCCTGGAACTGTTGGTACTACTGGAAGTTTTCCTTCTATATTATTTACTCCGTAAATACGTCCGAACTTCTTCTATTAGGTCTTCTTCTATTTCTATATCTATTCTTCTTGTAGGTACTGTAACTGTTATTACATCTTTTTGTAGTTTTGTTTTAAATCCTAATCTTCCAAAAATATCTATAACTTCTTTTTCAGAAATATCACCACCTAAGATACGATTTATTTTTTCTAATGTGATATTAATGTTTTTGTCTTCCTTTTCTATATTATCATAAATAGCAGTTCCTTTTAGTATTTTAGCATTTGCATATTTTTCAAGAAGTACACATGCTCTTTCTGCTGCTATGTATGTTCTATTTGGGTCAAGCCCTTTTTCAAAGCGGTTACTTGCTTCACTTCTTACAATTTTTTTAGAAGTAATTCTTACTCTTACTCCATCAAAAATTGCAGCTTCTATTACTACATTTTTTGTATTATTCTCAATCTCTGTATCTAGTCCTCCCATAACCCCTGCAAGACCTATGGCTCTACTTCCATCTGAAATTACAATATCTTCTTTTGAAAGGCATCTATCTATTCCATCTAAAGTTGTTAAACTTTCATTTTCATTTGCCTGTCTCACTTCTAACTTATTTTTTAATTTATCTGCATCATAGAAATGTAGAGGCTGACCTGTTTCTAGCATTACATAATTACTTATATCTACTACATTGTTTATTGGTCTTATGCCTGAAGCAATTAATCTATTTTTTATGAAATCTGGGCTTTCTTTTATTTCTATATTCATTGCTTTTTTTGCTAAAAATAATTTACAATTATCAGTTTTTATATCAAGTTTGAAACTATCATTTATATTTTCTTTTTCTTCACTGTGTAATAGGTCTATATCTTTTACTTTTTTATCATATATAGCCCCTAATTCATAAGCCATACCAAGCACGCTAAGTAAGTCTCCTCTATTTGCAGTCAAATCAAAATCAATAATTTCGTCATCTAGCCCCATGTATTTTATTGGGTCTTCTCCTACTTTTGCATTTTCTTCTAATATATGTATTCCTGTTTTATCTTCTTCGCTTTGGAATTTACTATCTATTCCAATTTCTGATAATGAGCAAATCATTCCATTTGATTCTTCGCCTCTTATCATTCCTTTTCTTATTTTTATTCCACCGTGGAAGTTCTGCTCCTGGAAGAGCAACAATAACTTTTTGACCTTTTTTTACATTTGGCGCTCCACATACTATTTTTAAAATGTCTTTTCCAACATCTACTGTACAAACATGTAGGTGGTCTGAATCTGGGTGCATATCACAAGTTTTTACTTCACCGAATTACAAGGTTTGTTGCCTCTATAAGTTTTTTTGCTTCATCATATTCATTTCCGAGCAGCTGTCATATCTTCTGCAAGTGTTTTTATATCTATATCTACATCTACATAGTCTTTTACAAAATTTTTACTTAATATCATAACATTTTCTCCTATCTATCAAATTGGCTTAAAAATCTTATATCATTTGCATATAAATAACGCATATCTGGTATTCCATATTTAAACATTGCAATTCTTTCAAGTCCTACGCCAAATGCAAATCCAGAATATGTTTCAGGGTCATATCCGCACATTCTAAGTACATTTGGGTGTACTATACCTGAGCCTAATACTTCTATCCATCCTGTTTGCTTACATAAATTGCATCCTTTTCCTCCGCATTTAAAGCAAGATACGTCAACTTCGTATGATGGTTCTGTAAATGGAAAGTAACTTGGTCTAAATCTTAGTTTTGAATTTTCTCCAATTATTTTTTTTGCAAATATTTCTAAAGTTCCTTTCAAATCTGCAAGTGAAATGTTTTTATCTATTACTAATCCTTCTGCTTGTGTAAACTGGTGTGAATGTGTTGCGTCATCTTCTCTTCTATATGTTTTACCGTGGGCAAATCATTCTTATTGGAGATTTTTTTTCATTTGCAAGCATTGTTCTTGCTTGAACTGCTGATGTTTGAGTTCTAAGTAGATATTCATCTGTTATATAGAAGCTATCTTGCATATCTCTTGCTGGATGTCCGCTGTGGTAAATTTAGAAGTTCAAAACAAAATCTATCTGTTTCAAGTTCTGGTCCAGTTTCTACTGTATATCCCATTGATACAAATAAATCTTCTATTTCCTCTATAACACTATTTACTGGGTGTTTAGAACCTCTTTTAATTTTAGTACTTGGAAGTGTTATATCTATTTTTTCACTTTCTAATTTTCTTTTTAAAATTTTCTTTTCTATTTCTTCTTCTTTTTTCTTTATTTCTTCTTCAATATCTTTTCTAATTTTGTTTGCCAAATTTCCTATTATTGGTCTTTCTTCTGCTGAAATACTTGCCATATCTTTCAATACACTACTTATTTCACTTTTTTTGCCTAAGTATTTTGTTCTTATTTCATTTAAAGTTTGACTATCTATTATTTTTTCTATTGCCTCTTTTGCTTCGTTTTTAAGCCTTTTTAGTTTATCTTCCATAGCGATTTTCTCCTTTAATCTTTAATTTTTAATATACTATCTTCTAAAGTAAGCTCTTCTTGCTCTCCTGTGATCATATTTTTTAAAGTCACAGTTTTATTTTTTTCTTCTTCTTCTCCGTAAAACTATAACATATGGAATTTTTAATTTATCTGCATATTTAAACTTTGCTTTTAGTTTTTTATCTTCTAAAAATATGTCTGTATTTATATCTTTTTGTCTTAAATTGCTTGCAACTTCTAGAGCATACCCCGTTTGTTCTTCTGCCATTGGAACTACTAAAGCTTTTGCTATTGATTTTTCTTTAAATTCTATAATATTTTCTTTTTTTAGTTGATAGAAAAATCTAGTAAGTCCAATTGAAATTCCAACTCCTGGTAGCTTTTTATCTGTGTAGTGCTTAGCTAAGTTTTCGTATCTTCCTCCTGAACATACACTTCCGAAGTTTTTTATAATCATCTAAAAATGTTTCATAAACTGTTCCTGTATAGTAATCCAAGCCTCTTGCAATTGTTAGGTCTACTTTAAAGTTTTTATCCGGAACTTTATTTATTCTAATTCTTTTTATTACTTCTTCTAATTCTTTTAATCCTTCCAAAAATGTATTATCTTCAATGTTTAAATTTTTTAGGCTTTGTATTTTTTCGTCTGATGTCCCTGTAATTTCTATAAATTCTATTATCTTATCTATATTATTTTTTGGAACTTCTAAATCTTCTAGTTCTTTTATAACATTTTCTTTACCTATTTTTTCTATTTTATCTATTACTCTTAATATATCTACTGATTTTTCTTTTAAATTTAAGTATTCAAAAAGCCCTGTAAGTATTTTTCTATTATTTATGCATATTGTAAAGTTTTCAAATCCTAAGCTTTTAAATGTCATATATATTACGCTTGGAATTTCTGCGTCACTTGCAATACTTAAAGACCCATCTCCTATAATATCTATATCACATTGGTAAAACTCACGATATCTTCCTGCTTGAGCCTTTTCTCCTCTATATACTTTCCCTATTTGGTATCTTTTAAATGGAAAACTAAGTTCTCCATAATATTCTGCAACATATTTTGCAAGAGGTACTGTTAAATCAAATCTTAGTGCTAAGTCATTTTCTCCTTTATTAAATCTATAAATTTGTTTTTCAGTTTCTCCACCAGCTTTTGCAAGAAGCACTTCTGCATTTTCTATAATTGGTGTATCAAGTGGTAAAAATCCAAATTTTTCATATGATTTTTGTATTTTTTGTTTTATTTTATTAAATTCTATTTGGTCATTTGGTAATAATTCCATAAACCCTGGTAAAGTTTTTGGCATAACTTTTTCATTTTCCATTTTTAGCCACTCTCCTATTTAAAATATTATATTATTATATATTAAAAAAGCTCAAATTACAATAATTTGAGTAAAAAAAATACAGGAGTAGGAGGAGGCTTTTTACAAAAGTATAGCCTCCTCCTACTCCTTAAGACACGTTTTAGACCATAGTAGTGGTTTATTTGGCTTCGAACTTCTTCATACCTTCCTGAATTTCCTTCCACATATCAATTACCACTCTGTCTTTGAAATAGTACATCTGCTCTTCCATTTTCTCTTTTGCCTGCTCAGGATTTGAAAAGTCTATCTCAGGCATTTTTACCTGAAAATTGGGTGCATAGACCGTTCCTTTGAGCTTTTCGTACTTTCTTTGTGCTGCCTGAACTCTTCTTTCAAGGCTCCTGTATAACCCTCGTAAAATTAATACCTCCTGGCAGCGTCTGTTGTACGCTCTCCGCAATACATATTCATACCATTTCTTCTTTGTTTCCTTCTCATAGAACTCGTCTACTGTCATGTCTTTTTTCCTCTTTCTTCTTGAATTTTGTTTTTGTTTTGTAATTACAGGATTTTACAAACATAAGGACATTGCCTATATATAATTTATTATACCATGTTTTCTTTTATTTTTCAATTTTACTTTAGAACAAAACTACTAATTTAATTTTCTATTAATTTAAAAATAAATACTGAGCCTCAAATAAATTTTTAGCTCAGTATTTATTTTTATCCTTATTTTAATTCTTTTCTATTATTTTGTATTGTTTTTAATGTTTCTTCTAGAACGTCTTCTATTCTTTCAAGTAATGCGTCTGCGTGGTCTTTTGTTCCATTTGATATTTCTCTTGCCATTTCATTTGCTGTTTCTATAATTTCTGCTTTTTGTTCATATGCTTTTCTTGTTATTTCATGTTCATCTATCATAGCAATTATTCTATTTTCAGCTTCTTTTACTATATCGTCAGCTTCTTTTTGTGCTTCAATAAGTATTCTTGTTCTTTCTTCTTTTACCCATTTGGCTTGTTTTAATTCTTCTGGAAGTTTTATTCTAATTTCTTTTATAAGGTCTAATATTTCTTCTTTATCAACAATACCCTTATTTGAAAAAGGCATTGTTTTCCCATTTTCTATTATTTCTTCTAATGTTTCTAGTAATGTAAATATTTCCATATGCTTATGTTTACTCCTTTCGACCTAAAAAAACAACTTTTACTCTTCCATATTTTCTTATGTCTATAACCTTTGCAAAATTTTCAGCAGATTTTATATATTCTTCTTCTCTATCTGTTTCAAAAATTATTATTCCGCTCTTCTTTAAGATTTCCATTTTCCAAAATAATTTTTATAGAGTCTATACCAAAATCTGTTTTATAAGGGGGGTCTAAAAAAATTATATCGAATTTTCTTCCCTTTATTTCATCTAAGCATTTTCTATAATCTTTATTTAGAATTTCAACATCCTTTTGACAATGAGTTTTTTGAACATTCTTTTTTATGATTTGCATTGCCTTTTTAGAATTATCACAAGAAACTGCACATTTTGCTCCGCGGCTTATACTTTCTATTGCCAAGGCCCCACTTCCTGAAAACAAGTCAAGTACCTCGCTGTTTAATATATATCCTTGTATTATATTAAATATAGCTTCTTTTACTCTATCTAGTGTAGGTCTTGTATCTTCTCCGTTCTAATGTATCTAATTTTGTACCTCTTGCTATTCCACTTATAACTCTCAAGTTCAAATCCTCACTTGCTTACTTTATATTTTATTTAGATTTATTTTATAAGTCAATAGTATTTACAGAAATGTAATAGAAATTTAACACTCCTGTAACATTATGTCTATATAGATTTTTATTATACTATGTTTTTTCATATTTTGCAAGTACCTAATTTTTTAACTTATTTTAAGGAAAAAAGGCAGGTTCTTTGAAATTCCTGCCTTTTTATTTTTATATACAAAACATATGGCTTCCTATTGTGAGTGTTATTTTTCTGCTCCATATCCATTTGCTTGTTGCTGTGTTTGGGTTAAAGTAGTATAATGCTCCATTTGATGGGTCCCATCCGGTTTAACGCGTCTTGTGCTGCGCTTATTGCTGTTTTATTTGGTGTTAAATTTATTTGTCCATCTGATACAACATCAAATGCTCCTGACTGATATATTACCCCTGCAACTGTGTTTGGGAAATTTGAACTTTTTACTCTATTTAATACTACTGCTGCAACTGCTACCTGTCCAATGTACTGCTCTCCTCTTGCCTCTCCATATACTAATCTACTCAATAAATTTAGGTCTGATGAATTATTTGTACTTGGTTTTGAGCCTCCTCCTGAAGATGAGCTAATCCCCATCGCAGCTAGTGTTTTTGGTCCTGC